>NZ_JBZQJF010000312.1:0-6963 GCF_059905295.1 Mangrovibacterium sp. | reverse complement strand
GTGCTGAAGGTGCCCGCCTTTCCTTTCGGCCGGCAGCAGGTTGTGAATTTGATTGGAGAAGGTGATCAATCCTGCGCGGTCATGCTTGAGCATAGCAATGTTCGAGATCACCAGGCTGGCGTTTATCGCATAGTCGAGCAGTGACATGCCGTTGAAGGGCATTTCCATCACGCGTCCCATATCAAGCACCGAAATAACTTGTTGCGAGCGCTCGTCCTGGTATTGGTTCACCATTAAAGCACCTTTGCGGGCTGTTGCTTTCCAGTTTACAGTTCGCGAATCGTCTCCCGGAACGTATTCACGAATCTGGTCGAACTCGGAGTGTTGGCCAATCTTTCGGATCCGCTTGATTCCGAACTCTTCCAGCCGGTTTGAAATACTCATTAGTTCGAACTTCCGCATGCTGATAAACGAAGGATAAACCGGAATGCTTTGCTCGTTGTTGCCTTTGATGCGTAGTGTTATGAAATTGATTAATCCCGTCACATAAACATTGCTTTGTCCAAACTGGTAAGCCCCCCGGTTTAAGGGTTTCAGTATATAATCACATGTTTTTGTTTCTCCTGCTTTGAACTCACCTTTGATGCTAAAGTTACGTTCCTGAAACTGAACCGGCAATTCTTCAATTAACTCGTATTGAACGTTGAAAGGGAAACTATTGCGCAGCGTTACAGCCATTGGGTTATCATCACCCATCGAAAGGCGGGCAGGGGCATGCCGACTAATTTCAATTGTTCCTTTGCTAAATCGTAGCCACACAATATCGGTCAGCAGTAAGGCGAAAACAATTAGAAGCCCGATTTTGGCCACATTATAAATCCACGGAAAAGGATAACCGAGTATGAACAGTAAAACAAGAATGAACACGCCGATGAAGAATCGTGTGGTCAGGTATATTTTTCGGGTTCCTTTTTTCATGGGATGGGTTTGTTTGCGCAGATCTTTGGTGTTTAACGGGGTACTTCAACCGACTGTACCAGGAGATTGATTAACTCTTCTGCTCGTATTCCTTCCATTTCTTTTTCGGGCGAAAGAATGATACGGTGGCACAGTACCGGGTTTGTTATTGCTTTGATATCACTTGGGGTTACAAAATCGCGCCCCTCGATGGCCGCAACAGCCTTGGCGGCATTCATTATGTGGATGGATGCCCGGGGCGACGCTCCCAGGTAAATGTCGCGATGATTGCGGGTTGTCGATACAATCCGGGCGATGTAATTCTTTAAGCTTTCGTCGATGGTAACTTTGAAGATTTGTTTTTGGAAAGC
Organism: Mangrovibacterium sp.; assembly: GCF_059905295.1. Taxonomy (NCBI): domain Bacteria; kingdom Pseudomonadati; phylum Bacteroidota; class Bacteroidia; order Marinilabiliales; family Prolixibacteraceae; genus Mangrovibacterium; species Mangrovibacterium sp. The sequence continues at coordinate 5,695 of NZ_JBZQJF010000312.1, read as the reverse complement.
TACCAGCTCGCTGGCCTTTAAAACAGCCGAAATCGATTCGGTTTGTTGTAAATCTTTGTTGGCATCGTGAATGTTGAGGATTTGCGCTTCCTCTTCAACTGACGGGTAGTTCACATTAATTTTGAACAGGAAACGGTCGAGTTGAGCCTCCGGAAGTTGGTAGGTTCCTTCGTGTTCAACCGGGTTTTGAGTGGCAAATACCAGGAATGGTTGTTCCAGACGGTAGCTCGTGCCATCAACCGAGATTTGCCGTTCTTCCATCGCCTCAAAAAGTGCCGATTGTGTCTTGGCCGGAGCCCGGTTGATTTCGTCAATCAGCACCAGGTTCGAGAAAACAGGGCCCTGCTTAAATTGAAATTCACCTTTCCCCATATTGTAAACCGAGGTGCCGATAACATCCGATGGCATCAAATCAGGCGTAAACTGAATACGCGAAAACCTGGCATCGATAGATTTGGCCAGTAGTTTTGCCGCCAGCGTTTTGGCGACTCCCGGAACCCCTTCAATTAAGGTATGTCCGTTGGTTAATATGGCAATAATCAACAGATCGATCATCTTCTCCTGACCGACGATTACTTTTGCCAATTCGTTTTTGATATTCGAAACCGCTTCACTTAGTGCCGTGAAGTCGGTTCGGGTATCAAAGAGCTTATTTTCTTCCATGTGTATCTTGTTTTAACTGTTTTGTTCTTTTTTATTTTGCGTGGATACCCGCTGGCTTTCCTGGTAAAAGGCTTCAACCAAACTATTGAAGCGGAAGAGTTCGTCTTCGTAAACATGCTCCTTTTTCGAAAGCACTTCGTAACGTTCAAAAAGCTGTGTCACAATCTTGCGGTTTACCCCGGATTTAAGGGCCAGTTTCTCGTAAGTTGCCGGACTAAATTCAATTCGGATGAAATATTTTGATGTTACGTATTCTGCATAAACCGCAAATATTTTTTGAACCAGGTCTTTGTGATCTTTCCGGTTGTGGTAGAGCAAGCCAATTGTTTGCACAAATTCGAGCGATAAATTGGCTTTGGCATTCAGAACGGGAATGGCACGTTGCCGTCGACGAATGTTTGTGAATACATACAGCACGAGGCCGATTAGCAGCGTCCAGTAAGCGGCCCTCAAGGCTTTTTTCGATAGTAGTACTTTCAGTGGACTGGAAGACTCTATTCGGTATGGTTTATAATATTCATCCCATTCCAATTTTGATGTTTTGTTGGCCATCCATGCTAAAACCAACTCCTGGTACGAATTGTCGTTGTACAAAATTGGATCGTTGGTAAAAGCTAATGGCTGTGAGTGAAGTAAGAAGTTTCCATCGCCATAGGGGATTTTTATGTAGTTGGCTTTCCCGTTTCCGGTTCCCAGTGGGGTAATGCTGGTGCTGTCCGGCAGGTCGAACCAAACTTGCTGGATCAGTTTTTTCAACTGAATTTTTTTGCTCCATCCGTTTTCGGTTAAAATCTGCATGGTGGTTACCGAGTCCAGTAAGTTGCCATATAAATGGTTGGTGCTAAATTTTAGCGAGTCGGTCAAGCTTTTGGGCCATTGACGACTGGCAATAAAGATATCGGCGCCTTTGGCTGCTTTTTGATACAGGATATCCAGGTCCAGCGAATCGGGTTCGAAGTCACCGGTAATGATAATTAGGTTGCTGCTGTCGGCTCCCGATTTTCCCCAGTGCTGATAGAAACTCTCGTTGATAGGTTCAATGTTCGTCCCCGGAAACAAATCTTCGAGCGAATGGCGTAGTACCCAGGTGCCGTAGGGAATTTTGTCGTTTCCGGAGAAGGTTGGTGTCCAGTTGGTCTCATGGGGTGCGATGCTTTCCAGGTAAACCAAAATACCCAATAACACAGCTGCAATGATGCTATATTTTAGTTTCCCGTTCATCCTTGCTCGTTGTTGTTTTGAATGGCGTAAATCAATTGGTTGAATCCCTCGTGAATTGCCTGGAACTGGTCTTCCCCAACCTGGAACTGGCCGTACCATACGTAATCGAAGATGAGCGTATGGCGTTTAAATTGTGTTTTTATATGGGGCGGTTTTATCTCACTGAGATAGTCGAGGTTGGTTTTGTCTTTATGCCATTCAATGTATTCTTTATCGTTCAGTGTTTTTAAAAGCTGAAGGTATCGGTAGCGGATACAAAGTCTGAGATCCCCATTCTGAAGTGCTTGGTTTGCCAGCGTTTCCGGATCAACCCGGGTAATATCATCTTGTACAAAAGATATCTCACCGACTTTCGCTTTGTTATCTTTTCCGAAAAACCATTGAAATTGACCACCTGTCAGATAAACAATGACGGCAAGGATAATGGCTGCTAATATCGCATAACGAATGAAAGGAGCTGCTCCTTTTTCGCTGAAAATGAGTTTCAGAAATTGACTGATATAGTATTTGATTCGGTCCCAAATTGTGTTTGTGATGGGAACTACATTTTCGTATTGGAAATCCCGATCCTGCCGATATTCTTCCAGCTGTTTTTGGTTGAATTGTCGCTTTACCGGCTCCTGAGCTTCTTTGGGAAGCGCAAAGCTACTTTGGCTCAATCCTGAAATCAAGAGCCAGAGTAGCATGAAATATTTTATGTAGCCTTTTAAATCAGGCATTCTCCGAAGCAAGTTTGTCAACTTTTTCCTGTAACGTAGGTCGCTCTTTTAGTTCGAGCAAACTAAAATATTGGATGCTGATGAAAATAATTAACAACGAATAACCCAGTGTTTGGATGATTGAAATAATGGTGTTGCTAATCAGATAACCGGTATTGAAAAGATCCGGAGTTGTTTGCTCTGAAATTGCACTGAATGTCTTAAAGGCGCCAAATATAATAAGCGGAAGACTTATTACGACCGTAAAAATGTAGTAGATAAAAATCCCAATAATCAGAATCCCGAAGGTTTTCCACCAGTTGTCTTTGATGAGCTGGAAGCTGCGGTTTATGGCCGTTCCCAAACCGGTTTCCTCGAAAACGATAACCGGACCAACCAATGAGAAAACGATGCCCAAATAGATTCCGGGGATAATAAAGAAAGCTGTTGCCATCGTACAAATAATGGCGATTACAATCATGGCAAAAAATAACTTAAGCCCAACCTTGAATAGGGAAGGCCATATTTCTTCAATCTTAAAATCAGCATCTTTTTTTTGATGTAAGAACAGAAATAGAAGGACGACTGATGATAAAATGGTGTAGTTTATGGCTTGCAACAGGTAGGTAATAAATATCGTACCCGATTTAAAACTTGCCAGGGGGTCGGTGCCTCCTTCAAGCGTTTGCATATAATTCCCGTAAAAGGAACGTTGAACAAGTACCTGAATGATCCCTGTAACAACTAAAAAGGGTAATACATAAACTAATAACGCTTTACCCAGTCGTTTGTATTCCAGTTTTATGAAATCGAAGGAGTGACTGATGACAGCTCCCAAGTCTCGGATTTGTCTGAATTCAAAGGTTTTTTCCATGAGTTTTAGTTTTTTGGGATAAATATTTAGGGTATATAAAGAAGTACCAAAGGATAAAAGAAACCGATAAAATGATGATGGCAATTCTGATTGCTGTGGGGAAATCGGTGTGTCGGGTAATAAAACCTTCCAGAAATCCGGCAACAATGAACAGCGGAATTACACCGGCAACAATTTTTAGTCCGCTTGCCGCTCCTCGCTGAAAGGAAACAATCCGCTTATAAGTGCCGGGGAAAAGAATGCTGTTCCCGATCTTCATTCCGGCAGCTCCGGCAATAATAATTGAGAACAGTTCGAGTGTCCCGTGGATGTAAATCGTTAAAAGGGATTCGGTTAGTATGCCATGCTGATAAAAGAAATACTGAAAGCATCCCAGCATAATGCCGTTTTTCAGCAATATCAGTCCGCTGCCTATAGAAAAGAAAATTCCGGCAGCAAAGGCATACAAGGCAACCCGGATGTTGTTGATGGTAATTCCGAGGAACATGTTCACTTCGTTGGCTTGTTTATAGACAGCCATCGGGTCACCTTTTTGAATATTATCGAGCGTCATGTTTACGTAATGGTCGCCTAGGATCAGCCGTGGAAAATCATGATCAACAGCCGTTGAAAAAGCGCCGACAAGAACACTGATCAGGAAAATGCTTAAGGCATACCAGAAGAATCTCCTGTTCTCCCAAATCAGAATCGGGTATTCCGTTTTCCAGAATCGTTTAAAACGTCCTTTCTTAATTTTCTGATTTTGATAAATTTTCTGATGAAGTTGAATCGTCAGGTTATTCAGAAATTGGGTTGTATTGGTGTTGGGATAAAAGGTCGAGGCATAGGACAAGTCATCATTCAGTCCAATGTACAACTCATACAGCTCGTCGGGCTTTATGACAGCGTTTCCGGTAAGAAGTCCTTCAATCTTCTTCCATCGTTCGGAGTTTCGTTTAATAAAAACGATTTCTTTCATTTTGTTGGGTTAGCTGGTCGCACAAAGTCTGATGACGAATGATTTATTTAAGTCCTTTTTCGCTATTGAATATTCCTTTAAAAAAAGAATATGTTATTTTCATAAGCTAAAATACGGAATTAGTTTTTAAGTTTCATAAAACCAAAACCACAAATTACTCTATGACTGACTTTAAAATCCAAACTGCCCAAAATACGCTTCTTGCATACCAAAAAGCCGGCGTTGGCGATCGCATCTTAGCAACGTTATTGGATCTGGTTATTATGTTCGCCTATGGAATGGTTGGCGCAATTTTAGAGAATGCATTTTCGTTAGGCGATGTTTTCATCGTTCTTTATTTGTTGCCGGTTTACTTCTATTCGCTGATCTTCGAATTGTTGTTCCACGGACAAACAGTCGGTAAAATGGTGCTGAAAATTAAAGTTGTTCACTGCGAGGGACGTAACGTGCCGTTTACTTCCTACTTGTTGAGGTGGTTGCTGCGTATTATTGATATTTGGATTTTCTTCGCCGGAGTCGGAATTGTTTCTATGGTTATTACAAAGAAAGCGCAGCGATTGGGCGATTTAGCAGCCAATACCATGGTCATCTCGCTGAAAGGGAACCAGCGGCTGGATGATCTGCCCTATGTGAAGGAGGAGGTTGGAGATGAGCTTCCTGTTTTTGGACAAGCTGCCTTGCTCGATGATCAGGACGTATCTGTCATTCGGGAGGTGTTGGCCTATGGAAAGGAGGTGGGCTTTCACGGTAAAGCAGCTCAGCTGGTTCTGCAAACAACCCAAACAATCAAACAGAAAATCGGGGTAGAAACTGATTTGAAGCCGATAAAATTTCTGGAGCAGCTACTGAAAGATTATTACCTGATCCACCAGTAGCCGCAAAAACAGGTTGGCGGACATGCTACGACCTGTCAGCAAAACTTCCGGTTTAGTTTGCGTGCTTTTCAGCTTAAGCCGGATGATCCTTCTTCGGTATCAGATGATCACGATCTTTTGTCGGATAATGCCTGTCTTGTAACGGACCGACATGCCAACCCGGGTTGGAGGCTTCATCTTTCGTCGGATGATCCTTCTCCGGTATCAGATGATCACGATCTTTCGTCGGATAATGCCTGTCTTGTACCGGACCGACATGCCAACGCGGGTTGGAGGCTTCATCTTTCGTCGGATGATCCTTCTTCGGTCTCAGATGATCACGATCTTTCGTCGGATAATGCCTGTCTTGTACCGGACCGACATGCCAACCCGGGTTGGAGGCTTCATCTTTCGTCGGATGATCCTT
>NZ_JBZQJF010000311.1:0-6832 GCF_059905295.1 Mangrovibacterium sp. | reverse complement strand
GCACCGATGGCTCGAAAATTTCGCCTATAAAACCAACCTCAGCTGGTGGATTTTTGCTTTGGCAGGTCTGCTGGCGCTGGGAATCGCGATGCTGACTGTCAGTTGGCAGAGTTGGAAAGCTGCCACCCGAAATCCGGTTGAAGCTTTACGATATGAATAGATTTTCAGGTAACCTGATAAGACAATAAAAAATGATGTACAACTTAAAAATAACCATTCGCCGCTTGTTGAAAGACAAAGCTTTTTCGTTCGTGAACATTTTCGGACTGGTAATCGGAATTTCTTGTTTTCTGGTCTTATTTATCCATGTTTCAAACGAAAAAAGCTTTGATAAACATTTTAAGGATCACGAAAATATTTATCGGGTAATTTCTGTTCCCGAAGGTCGTGATAACGCGAATTGGGCCACTAGCTTGGGGATTATTTATACGGCTGCAGCTGAAATACCGGAAGTTGAGGTAGCCACACAATTTTCGTATTGGGCAAATGGAAGTATTAAGTTGGGAGATAAAAAGATTGAGCAAAAGGACATGATGGCCGTAGATGAGGCTTTTATGAGTTTGTTTGAGGTAGTAGCTATAGTTGGCAATTTGGATGAGATCTCGAAACCCAATACTATTTTTGTTACCGAAGACTTTGCAAAAAGACACTTTGGTAAACTTAATCCGGTTGGGCAGACTATTCGAGTTGAGTCGATGCAATACGTGCAGAATGAAGGAGATTATGAGATTCGGGGAGTCGTGAAGAATACGCAACCCAAGTCACATTTTCGCTACGAGCTGTTGTTCTCTCAAAAGGGAGCATTGCAGGAACGCTTTGAATCGTTGCCTGAGCGGAAAATTCAGGGGACCTACAATTATTTTAAACTTCGGAAAAACGCAGATCCCAACCTGGTTGCTGATAAGGTCCAGAGTTTTTACGATTCCAGTAGTCTGAAGTCTGTTCTTGGACCGAAAGACTATAATTTTAGCCTGTTCCCAATGGATGATATCCACCTGAAATCGGATTATCGTTTTGAACTTCGGGAAAGCTCCAGCAAGATCAATATTGGTTTGTTCACGCTGATCTCTGTTGTTATTTTGTTGATTTCGTTGCTGAACTTCACCAATTTGTCCATTGCAAAGCTGATAAAACAGTCGAAAGAGTTGGGGCTGCGGAAGTCGATCGGTGCAAATAACCGGCAAATTATAAGGCAGGTTCTTGCTGATGTATTTATACTTTGCGTGTTGTCAACTGGTATCTCATTGTTGGTCATCGAGGGGAGCACACCGTTGATTGATCGTCTATTCGACATTGATTTTGCTATTTATTACACCGAGCCCGTGGTGTATCTAACTATACTCGGTGTCTTGCTTGGTTGTTTGGCATTCACCGCAATTTTTGTTGCTCTTTATCTTTTGGCACGTCGTTCGGCGGTTGATATCCTTGCCGGGCGAAACAAGTTTTCCGGAAGCTTAATGCTGAAATCCTTGCTTGTGATACAGGTGAGCATCGTTATTATCCTTATCTCAGGTACTCTCCTTGTGAATAAGCAGATTCGTTACGTATTGAATAAACCCCTGGGATTCGATAAAGACAATGTAGTTGTACTAAACGTAAAAGACCTCTCAAAAGACCCGGCGGTTTTTGCCCGAGAACTGGAAAGACAATCCTCTATTGAGTCGGTTGGATTTACAAGGCAATATTTTGGTTATCCGGCACAGGGGATGCCGCTCGAAAGGATGGGGATTGAAGGGTCGGCTGAATTTGTTTTTGCTAACTACGATTATCTGAAGACCCTGGGTATTCAGTTTAAATATGACTGGACTCAACCGGATGTAGATAAGAAAGTGGGGATGGTTATTAACAATCATCTATATAAGCGCTTAATGGAAAGACATGGAACCATGGAGAATCTCAACGCTTACGTGCAATCCCAACCGCTTGAGAAGGGACAGGTTCGTATGAACTTTATTGGAGTTGTTGACGATTTCAACTACAGTTCGGCACACGAAAACATTGGTGATTTTGTATTTTGGTTGAGTGAATCGAAAAATTGGGCTCGTTTTACGCATGTAAGAATTAATAATTTGAAGGCAGGCATGGACGCAATAAAAAGCGTCTGGAAAAAATATTACCCCAATCAGGAATTAGACTTCTTCTTTCTGGATGATAAACTAGCTGAACAATACAAAGCTGAAAACATACTTAGTCGAATTCTTATGGCTTTTTCCGCAATCGGAATCTTTATCAGTATGATAGGGATTAGTGCGCTGGCCTTGTTTATCTCGCAGCAACGCACTAAAGAAATCGGAGTCCGCAAAGTAAACGGCGGCCGTGTTGTTGAAATCATGACCATGCTTAACCGCGATTTTGTGAAATGGGTATTGATTGCCTTTGTGATCGCCACACCTGTTGCGTACTACGCCATGAGCAAATGGCTTGAGAATTTCGCCTACAAAACCGAACTTAGCTGGTGGATCTTTGCTTTGGCGGGAATGCTGGCGCTGGGTATTGCGTTGTTAACAGTGAGCTGGCAGAGTTGGCGGGCGGCTACAAGAAACCCGGTGGAGGCGTTGAGGTATGAATAGTCAACAAGCCAATTAAAATGAAGAACCCCTAACTTTAAATAGAATATGCCTGGACACCATCTAAAACTCGCCTTCAGAAATTGCGTCAAGCAGCGCTTATTTACAGTCATCAGTATTGTTGGTCTGGCCGTCGGACTGGCGGCGTCAACCTTATTGTTCATCTATGTTCGTTACGAAGAGTCCTATGACCGCTTTTACCCGAATGCAGATGATTTGTATCGTGTGAATTACCATTTGGAGAAAGAAGGGAAGCAGTTGGTAAACAGCTCTCGTACACAGTCGGGGCTCAGCTGGATGTTGCGGGATCGATCGGACTTGGTAGCTGCTAGCTGCCGGACTTATTACGAAGAATGTTACATGTATACCGACAAGGTAAAGTTGTACGGTCAGCAGGTCCTTTGGGCCGACAGTGCTTTTCTTGAAGTTTTTCAGCTGCCGATGCTTGTAGGAAATCCCAAGACTGCTTTGGCACAGAAGTATGCGACAGTCATTTCGGAGACGGTTGCTCACAAATATTTTGGCGATCAAAATCCGGTTGGACAAATTATCAAGCTGAATGAAGGAATCCCTTTTGCTGTTACCGGGGTGTTTAAAGATCTTCCCCGTAATACGCATTTGCACTATGACTTTTTGATCAGTTTCGAAACCCTGGAAGACTACGGCGTTAATCAACGTGGAAGTTGGAGATCACCCTTTGTTGCGACCTATTTTCGGAAACAGCCGTCGACTACCAAAGCATCGATCAATCAACTTTTGGAAAGCCTGGTACAAAAGTACCTGGTTCCGAATTGCAAAGACGGAGAGAAGGCGAGTTATTCTATTCAACCGATTGACCAGATCTATCTGGACTCGGATTCGGAGGCGGAGTTTCAACATCAGGGGAGCCGAATGAAGGTTAGCTTGTTGTTTGTTGTAGCCCTTTTCATATTAGCAATTGCCTGGGCAAACAATATCAGCATTTCAACAGCACTGTCGTTTGAGAAAGCACGAGAGTCCGGCATTTTGAAGTTGCACGGTGCCAGCAGTAGGTCCCTGATCCGTTATCAACTGACTGAATCCTTCCTGATCAACCTACTGGCCGTTGCTCTTTCTTTCATTTTAGTCGTTGCTCTGTTCCCGCTTTTCCGGGCTTTAGTCGGTGTAGGGCTTCCGCTAAGATCAATTTTTCAACCTTGGTTAGGAATTCTTTATGTCCTTTACATTGCGGGAGGTGTGCTGTTTACAGGAGCGATTTCTGCATGGATCCAATCCTTGGCGCGTCCACTTCTGGTTTTAAAAAACGTATTTCACGATAAGCTGCAATTTCATGTTGTTAGAAGAACCCTGGCTGTTGGTCAGTTTGCTTTGGCGATTGTTCTGATTATAGCGACAATCCTAATCGTTAAGCAGATCAATTACCTGGAAACACAAGACCTGGGAATGAAAGCCGATCAGGTGTTGGTTATTCGGGGACCCGCCACGAACAACACATCCGGCGAACGACGCTACCACGAGTTTTGTTCCTTTCGCGACGAACTGCTTCGGCTTCCCGGCGTTGAGGCAGTGACAGCCACGATGAATATCCCCGGGCAGGCCAATAAGTACAATAATGTTACTGTGTTGAGGAATGGGCAGAAGGTGAATGCCTCCTTCAATCTTTCATTTGCCGATGAAAACTATTTCCCGACTTACCAGGTCCCCATCGTCGCAGGACGAAACTTTTACCCGAACATAGCGGTGGAGAAAGATAAGGTTATTTTAAACGAAAAGGCAGCGAATATTTTGGGTTTTAACTCTGCCGGGGATGCGGTTGGGGAGACCATTACCGTCAATCGGCATGTTATGCAGGTCGTTGGCGTGGCCCGCAATTTTCATCACGAAACACTTCGCAAAGCGATAGAGCCCTATATCTACCAGTTCAAACATCCGCATGAGTTTGGTTACTATCCGGCATTGGTGTCTACTGCGGATGTACCCGGTTTGCTGAAGCATATTGAACAAGTCTGGCGGAAACATTATCCGGATGCTCAAGCCGACTTTTTTTTCCTGGATTCGTATTTCAACAAACAATATCAAAGCTACACGCAGTTGTCCGAGTTGGTTGGAATTAGCGCTCTTTTGGCTGTATTTATTGCTTGTATGGGCTTGTTTGCTTTTGTAACCCATGCAGTCAACAAGAAGGTGAAAGAAATTGGTATCCGCAAAGTGAACGGAGCAAAGGTTTATGAAGTGATGGCCTTGCTGAGCCGCGACTTTGTGAAATGGATTGTTGTTGCATTTCTCGTTGCAGCACCCGTTTCGTGGTATGCTATGAGCAGGTGGCTCGAAAGCTTCGCATACAAAACTGACCTCAGTTGGTGGATTTTTGCTTTGGCTGGTATGCTGGCACTGGGAATTGCCTTGCTAACGGTGAGTTGGCAAAGTTGGAAGGCAGCCACGCGAAATCCTGTTGAGGCTCTGCGGTATGAATAAAAAATGGCTATAAAACTAAAATTATCCGGTTCAAATCAAACACGATGATCGTAAAAACAAATTTCAACTTGATTTTCCGTAATTGGAAAAGAAACAAGATCTATTCAGTAATTTCCATATCAAGTCTTGCAATTGGACTGGCCTGCATTAATTTGTTTATAGCTTTCATTATTAATGAGTGGCAAATTTCGCTTGGCAGTATCGATAACGACCGGATATTTTTAGTTCAAAGTGATAATCCGACAGACATGAATAGCGATGAAAAAACGCTGTTCATAAGGTCTGAACTTCACCCAATTTTAAAAGAGCGCTATCCCGAGATTGAAGATTATTGCCGTCTTCAAAATATAAGCGGATTCTCTGTTTTTAGGGCCAATGAATTCCAATCAACGCAATTGCTTATTGTTGGTGCAGATACGAGCATTGCTGATTTTTTTCCTATTCCGGTAATTGCCGGCGACATTTATCAAACCCTGTCATCGCCCAATGAAGCAGCTATTTCAACTCAAATGGCTCTAAAGGTTTTTGGCAGAACAGATGTATTGGGTCAATCGTTCTCCGTTTCGACGCCACGAGAAAAAGCGGATTATACAATCACCTCAGTCGTTGATAATTTTGCGACTCAATCATTTCTTAAATATGATATTCTACTTCCAATTAATCCTCAAATCTACCGGGGCGGTGTAACCTTCGTTAAGCTCGACGACAAAAGCTCCAAAGCAACACTTCTTTCAAAAATGAAGGCGGATGGCGATTTATTGCCGCGCTTATCCGAAGAAGCTCAGTATTACCTGCAACCAATCACTGAGGTTTACTACGATAAATCAGAGATACTACAAGCATGGAAATTTATTATTCATAGGGATAAGTCATTTGTAATCATCGGTATTCTTGCAGCTCTGTCTATTCTTTTCATATCGTGCTTTAATTACATCAACATGTACCTGGCCCAGCTATTAAAAAATGAGAAGAATATTGGAATACAATCGCTGCTGGGCGCTGATAAGACTCAGTTACGTTTTCAACTGTTTCTTGAAACCTGCATGACCATCCTGTTTGGATTTTTGTTGTCCATTGGGCTTGTGTTACTGATGATTCCGAGCTTTAATTCAATATTCGATGCCGACATTACGGCGCGCTTTCTGCTAAGTAAGTGGGTTCTGCTATCGTATTTTGTTTTGATTGTAGTGCTTACGATTATCCCTTCAGCTTATTTATCCTTCAAGTTAAAACAACAGGCCCTGAGTCTTTTGAATAACCGTTTTGTTCCAAATCGAAAAGTGCAATTTACGAATGGGATGGTTATTGTCCAGTCGACTATATCCATCATTCTAATTGTTGCAACAATTGTTTATTCCAGGCAATTACGCTATATCACAGCAGCCTCAAATATCGATGAAAACCTGATTGAGATTAAAGCAAGTCGTCTTCCTCCTCAGAAACTAAAAACGTTTAAAGAAGAGATTAGCTCGCATCCGGGTATCGTTGCTGCAACAATTTCTGGTTCTACTTATTTATATGGCTGGGAGAGAGAATCTGAAGATCATCAGGTGGATAATTTTTATACCGCAGATAATGATTTTATTACAACTCTCAATCTCAAGTTAATAAGTGGCGAGAATTTTGCGTCTGATTTAAACTCGAATAGAAACAAGGCCATTGTAAACGAAACCTATGTAAAGACGAATGGTATCACCGATCCAATAGGTAAGCCGTTGTCGGTAGCTGAACCTAATATTATCATTTCAGGTGTGGTTGCCGACTTCTATACCAGAACATTTTACCATAAGGTGAACCCAATAACCATTCAT
>NZ_JBZQJF010000310.1:0-3609 GCF_059905295.1 Mangrovibacterium sp. | reverse complement strand
TGAATTGAAAAAAAAGATTCCTTTAAATCGACATTGAACTTGATCTGCTCGAACACCATAATGGTTTTTTGACCGGGTTTGTCTTTCGGAATCATCTCCAGATGGGTTGGCATCATACGGTCGTCCATCTGTTTGATGTCTGAGAGTATTTCCGTGTTGATCAGTTCGTCATCTTCATCGTAGTATTCAGCTTTAAGCCACAGGTAATCGTCTTTGGTGACCCACATTAGGATTTTGCCCCATACTACTGCTGCATCCTCGTGCGGAATTAACTCAATCTTGTAGCACGAGTAACCTTCAAGCTGTTCTGTGCCCAATAGTTTGTGATCGTAGTCTTTTACCAATGATGATTCTTTTACCAGATCATCATTCGTAAAGTCGGAGCCCATCCAGGATTGCATCATCATGGACGGTGGAATTTTGATTGTTCGTTCAATGCTGGGCATCCAGTTCCACATTTCATTTTGGCGTTTCAGGAATACTTGTCCGCGCTCTTTTGCCGGTGCTGTGATATAAATCAATGAGTATCCGGTTCCTAAAGTCCAGCTTTTCATTTCGATGGTGCGAGACCAGTTCGAGCGTTGAATCGTCATGCTCATTGTTCCCTCGCTCGATTGTCCCCTGAACTTCTCATCGGCCTGGCGGACAATAGTTGTAACATCGGTTTCCTGGGCATAAGTAAATCCGCTTAGGAGGATGAAGATGAATAATGTCAAATTTCGTTTCATAGTTGTGTTGTTTTGCCTGTTTTAACGATTCGGAAAATTCCGTCAATTACTTGTTTTTTCATTTGCTCAAGCGGAAATACACCAGGTGCTGCAACGGCATATAAAAAGGCCCCTTCAATCATCATGCTGATGATCATTAAATCACCTTTAGGATCGGTATTCCCTTTGCTTTCCAGGAATTGATAAATCAGGGTGAAAAATGGTTCTGCAGCTTGTACATAGCGTTCGGTAAAATTTTCTGCTATTTGTGGTTGAAGCATTAAGGAGTAAAAAAGCTTCCAGTGTTGAATGTCCTTACTGACCTTTTCAAAACTTTGCTCGATGAATTCGATCAATTCTTCATCAGTAACTGCCGTAGCGCCGGGGTTGACCGTGAAGTTTGAGATTTCGTCGAAGCCTTGATCAATAACTGCATTTAAAAGCTCGTTCTTGCTTTCGAAATAATTATAAGCTAATCCTTTCGATATTTTTGCTTGCCGGGCAATCTGGCTCATCGAAGTTGCATGAAACCCATTTGTCGCAAAAAGTTCCAAGGCAACATCCATGATCATTGTTCGCTTTTCTTTTCGTATTTCTTCAAATTGTTTTTCGGTGCGCGGCATGTTAATTTGTTTTGTTTTTTGACTGACCGGTTGGTCAAAGTTAGTACACGCTAAAATAAAATCCAAGTATATTAGCGAATAAATGACCAATTGGTCATTTATAAAACGGACAGGTTGAATTCGCCATGTGGATTACACGGGATGAGAATTAACAGGCTATTTCCCCGCTTGTTTCTGCATCATCTCCACCGGAAAGCTTTTAGTCGCTTCGCCGGTATAAATACTTACATGCGGGAATGGAATTTCGATACCTTCACGGTCGAATGCTTCTTTAATTTCAATGATGACGCTGTTTTTCACATCCCGGTAATTGTTTTTTTCAAACCAAACAGCGAATAAAATATCGATGCTGCTGGCTCCGTAGCCTTGCAATAAAATAAGTGGTTCCGGTTCTTCCAGGCAGAGTGGATTTTTACGGGCAACTTCCTGCAGAACTTCAAAAACCTTTCGAAGATCTTCTTTGTATGCTACTCCAACAGTGATGTCCATCCGGCGAATGGGGAAGCGGGTAACATTGATGAGTTCGTTGCTGATAACTGTTTGGTTAGGGATGCGAAGCAGTAAGTTGTCGTAGGTCCGTATTTTGATGCTTAGCAGATCGATGGAATAGACCGTGCCTGCTTTATCGCCAATTCGGACAATATCGCCCAGTTCAAACGATTTTTCGGATACCAGGAAAAAACCACTGATAATGTTCCCAATACTTGTTTGAGAGGCCACACCAATAACGATACCAACAACTCCGGCCGCCCCGAACAAAGCAGTAATGTCGAATTTGAGTTCCCGGAGCACCATGAAGCTTAAAAGGGTATAACCGGTGTAAATGATAATCCGGTTGATAATCATTCGCGACTGTTTCGATAAGCGATGGGTGATACTTCGCTTGACTAAAAAGGCAACGCCCTGAATGATGATTACCGAGATTAAAACCAAAAATGCTAGCCGGATAACTTTATCGAGCGTATCAAGATTGAAGTATTTGGGAAAGTCGAAATTCATAGCTGTTATTTTGTCCGATTAAAGCTGAGTCATTTGTTTGATAACATGGAAGCTGTGTCCCAAAATTGTCCGGTTGGAAGTTAGTCGGGCTTTCGCCAGTTGACGCGGGCTGGATCCGTGTACCAGTTTATCAGTGGTGAAATTTAATTGGGCTGTTTGGCCTTGTCCTTTAAACTCGACGGTTTCCAGGTCTGAAATCAGCTTATTATCAATCCAGTAGATGTTCATCAGGTCTACTCGAATTAGTAAGCGTTGCAGGTCTAGCAATTGCTGGCTGTTATTCTGAATATTGACAGGCACGATAACTTCGTGATGATTTACATTTAGTTCTTCCGCTTGCATGGCAAAACGGGAGCCAACTGTAAAAGCAGGTGTTCCGCTGTCGGGTTCGCCAAACCAGGTGTCGCTCAATCGTTCCGTTTCAAATTCGCATAGTAAATTTTCATTTTCAACCTGCTTGTAATAAAGTTGAATGTAGGATGGAACGGCTAAATAAATGCGCAACGTTTGATGTGGCCGGATACTAATTTTTTTATTGCTGCGGAAAACAACAGGTTTGGTTGGCATAGCGGGAAGAATGTACAAACTTGATGAACGTCCGGTTTGGAAGATTTGTGCATCGTTCATCGGAGTTTCAATACTGGTTTGCTCCACCGTCAGTTCGGGAGCCGGTTCTTCTTGCTTCTCCTGTTTAATAATCCAACCATCGGTCATATGTTGAAGCCAAAGCGAACAGTAAGCACTCTTAATGTGCATGAGTTCCTTTGGATTTCCTTCGTGTTTCCCCCAGATTTCTTGTTTTTGCGGCATAGTGCTTCATTGATGCTTTACACAAAAATAAGTTTATTTTGAATGAATCCATATAGCACTGGTTGTTTCCCTCAAAAAACAAAATTGATTCCAGTGAATCACCAACAGGAATGAAGGTGGAGGAAAACAAGAGAAGGCAGTTGAAAACAATTGAAGACAATCGAATGGAGATGGAAGCTTGCCAGGAGCGAGACCAGCCTTTTTTTGTCGAAGGTGAGAAGCGAAAGCTTAGTGAAACCGCTATTCATGGAGCTTGCAACTCGAAACCTGGAATTTTGAGGGTTGACGGATTGATGGAGCTTCAAGTTGAATCAAATTCCAGACTTAAAATTCCAAATCTCAAAAAGTATTCGGTCCCAGCGTTCAGCTCCAATAACCCGCAACCCGCAACAACCCCTTACCTATAAAGAGGTAACTATAACAGAAACTTGGAACTCGAAACTCGAAGGATGGCTATTCTGATAGTCTTT
>NZ_JBZQJF010000309.1:0-19289 GCF_059905295.1 Mangrovibacterium sp. | reverse complement strand
TTTCTGGCTTTGGTAATCGGGTGAATTTGCGGTACGACTCCACAAAGCTGATCAAACCTTTGCCTTGTTCCTTGATGATATCCAGTCCACGAATGGTATTTTGAATCAGTTTGTCGCTGACTTCTGTTGTTACAATTGGTTTGCCATCCTTTTGGTAATAGTTGCTCAGGCTTTCGGATAATGAGGTGACCGGGGCAATCGAATTCATGATTTCGTGGGTGAGCACGCGAATCAGTTTCAGCCACGAATCCAGCTCTTTTTCGTCCAGCTCGCGATTAATGTCTTGTATTGAAAGCAGGCGAAGTTGGTTATTCTGGTTTTTAAAAGCTCCCGATTTGATCAGTAAAGTGGTTGTTCCCTGCTTGCCGGTGTATTGCACCAGTTTCTGTTCGTTGGGTTGAATTTGCTGAAGCATCTGCGCCAGTTTTTCATCTACTTTTTCCAATTGCTTCAGGTGAGTGAGTTGCTCCAGTCCAAATAGGTTTTTCAGGCTTTGGTTGGCATGCAGGACAAAACCTTTCTCGTTGAAGGACAGGATTCCGGTGCCGACCTGCTCGATTAACGCCCGGAAATAGTGCTCCTGTTGCTGTGAGTCGATCTTCACTTGCTGGATATATTCGTTAATCAGCTGCATGTTCTGATGCAGGTTTCGGATGATGGCACTTTTATCGCGCGGTTCGAAATTTTGGCTGAAATCTTCGTTCCTGATTGACTCAAAAAAGTAGTTGATGCGTTCCGTTATTTGGTTTTGGTAGCGAATAAGATGAGCAATCTGAAACAACAATCCCACTCCCAGCAGAACAGACCACAGGACATGCTGACCGGTGAACACCGACCAACTGAGAGCGAATGCCCACACAGCTACAAAGGCTGCTTTCAGACCAACTTGAAACCGGTAGGATCGAAACATCAGAGTTCGAATTTTTTCATTTTATTGTACAAGGTTTGACGGGTTATACCCAGCATCTCTGCGGCAGCACTGATGTTGCCGGGGCTCTTTTCAAGCGCTGCCAGGATCAGACGTTTTTCCATATCTTCCAGCTTCAGCGTGTCGGTGTCGTTTTTGATCCCGGTAACCGGGCGCAGGAAAAAGTCGTCCGCTTTCAACACATTGTTCTCGCTTAAAATTACAGCTTTTTCAATACTGTGTTCCAGTTCCCGGATATTTCCCGGCCAATTGTATTTCAACAGCTTCTCCTGGGCTTGGTTATTCAGCTTCAGGGAACGCTTATCGTATTTCCAGGCGTATTTTTTCAGGAAGAAGTCAGCGAGGATGAGAATGTCGTTTCCCCGATCGCGTAGAGGGGGAATTTCAATCTGGATGGTATTGATCCGGTATAGCAGGTCTTCGCGGAACAAGCCTTTTTCGACCAGCTCCGGAAGGTTTTTGTTGGTGGCGCAAATCAGGCGAATATCAACCGGGATGGGCTGGTTGGATCCGATGCGGGTAATTTCGCGGTTTTGCAGTGCCGCCAGCAGTTTGGCTTGCAGATGGAATGACAGGTTTCCGATTTCATCCAGGAACAGCGAGCCTTTATTGGCAACTTCGAACTTGCCGGTTCGATTGTCCCGGGCATCGGTAAAAGCGCCTTTCACATGGCCAAAAAGCTCACTTTCGAAGAGTGACTCGCTCACAGCGCCCATGTCCACGCTTACCAACATCTCGTTATTGCGGTTGGACAGACGGTGAATTTCCCGAGCTATCAGTTCTTTGCCCGTTCCGTTTTCGCCGGTGATCAGCACATTGGTGTCGGTTTTCGCCACCTTTCGAACAATGTTCAGCACATGCATCAATTCCGGAGACGAACCGATAATGAAATTCTCCTCCTTGTTAATCACCTTTTTCAGCTCTTGTTCTTTTTGCTGCAGACTTTTCACCTGGTTGCGCGACATGCTTAGCTGGACTGCCGAATGAACCGTCGCCAGCAGTTTGGTATTGTCCCAGGGTTTTAAAATGAAGTCGGTGGCTCCCGATTTCAGTGCCTTCACAGCTAACTCAACATCACCATAGGCGGTGATGAGTACAACTGAAATTTCCGGATAGTTCTCCTTAATTTGGTTGAGCCAGTAAATGCCTTCGTTACCTGTGTTCACGCCGGCCTTAAAGTTCATATCCAGCAGTACCAGGTGGTAGCAATTCTTGCGCAACCCGCTGATCAGTTGGTTGGGCGAGGAAAGACATTCAACCTTGTCAAACTCGGGCGTCAACAAAAAGTCGAGTGCACTGAGTACGCTTTTATTGTCGTCGACAATGAGAATATTCCCTTTCGGCATTTTTTCTTTCAAAGTTAGATGAAGGACCGATTGAATTCAAGGATGTGTCAAAAAATAGTACACTTTTTTGTCAAAATATTTTACGATCCTTAAGCTTATATAAATTTAAGTTGCCTATAATTAGTGTTTTATGATTTTGGCATTGTTCTCGATAGTATTAGGCTGAATGAATGAATTATGAATCGAACCAAATCCATCTTATTTGCTCTGAGTCTTGGTTGCCTGCCGGTTATGCTGCAAGCCGCCGAACCCTGGAGTTTAAAAAAATGTATTCAGCATGCCGTTGCCAATAACCTGGAGCATTACCAGTACGGGTTGAGCGAGGAGTCGTCGGTTATTTCGTCGCGGCAGGCCAAATTCAATTTACTACCTTCCATATCGGCGTCTTCCGGTGCAGGAGTTAGCTATGGGCGGGCAATCGATCCAACTACATACGATGTGATTAACACGGAGTTTTTCAATAGTTCGTTCAACTTGGGAGCGAGTGTGGCTGTTTTTCAGGGATTTGTTCTTCAAAATAAAATAGGCTATGCCAGGTTTGTGCGCGAAGCCGAACGGTGGCAACGAGTGAATCACGGCGACGATTTGGCTTTTAACGTGATGACTGCTTATTACAACCTGGTTTATTATGAAGGACTGGTTGAAATTGCCCGGGAACAACTGGAACTGTCGGAATACAATGTTGAGAAAACAGAAAAATTAATAGAAACAGGCCTCAAAGCTAAAACGGATCTGGCCGAAATGCAGGCTGCTTACGAGAAAGAAAAGCTGAACCAAATGCAGGCAGAGAATAAAGTTGAGGAGTCTCGCCTGAAGCTTGTTCAGTATTTAAACCTGCCCACAGGCCAGTCAATTGATGTATTGAACAGCAATGCTGATTCATTGCTGTTCCCGGACAATCAGCCAGAGGCAGATTCGCTCTATGAGGCGTATGTTGCGCAGTCGGCCTATGTAAAAGTTGCCGAAGCACAGCTGAATGCAGCGAATAAACAAGTTGCTATTGCCCGCGGGCAATATGTGCCTTCGCTTTCGTTGCGGGCTTCGGTTAGTAGTAGTTATTCGGAAACCGATTTGGATGCCGATGGAAACATCATCCCGTTTCGTACGCAGCTCGATAACAATCTCGGGCAATACGTTGGGGCATCCCTTTCGATTCCGATTTTCGCCAAAAACCAGCTGAGAAGCAATGTACAACAAGCCAAACTACAACGAGAACAAGCAAAAACCGAACTGGAAACGTACCGGCAGGCCGTGTATTACGAGTTGATGAACAACAGCCGTGAACTGGAGGCTCTGTTCCAGCAGTACGCTCAAACCGGGAAACAATACGAAGCAGAAGCTCTGGCTTACCGTGTAGCGCAACGCAAATACGACGAAGGAATCATGAATGTGATCGATTTGCTGACGGTAAAAAACCGGCTGGCAGAGGTAAAAGCGTCGCGCTTGCTGGCCCGACTTCAGTTTATCATGAAAGATAAAGTGATTGAATTTTACAAGGGAAATCGTTTTTGGGAATAGCCCCTCCTGACCTCCCCGAGGGGGAGGGAAAGGGAGACAGGACAAATTGTTATGAATGATATTTTGCAAAATAATGGAACTGATGAGTAAACAAATATTCAAAAACGAATTAATTACTAAAATTGACGGTGACGTCCGGGATGGGGCCTTTTTTACTCCCATCTTTCGGAGGGGCCGGGGGAGGCTACTATGTCAATGGATCGCGTTATAGAGAAGAAAAAGGGATTGAGGCCCAAGCACCTGATTTGGGGAGCAGGTGTGGTTGTGTTGTTGGTGCTGTTATACCAAATCCTTTTTGCCAGTCACGATTCGGTTTTTCGGGCCGAGCGGGACAAGCTGACGATCAGCACTGTTGAAAACGGCCAGTTCAACGACTACATCACGATCATTGGGCAGGTTGAACCAATCACAACGATATACCTTGATGCAGAAGAAGGCGGCCGTGTGAAAGAGCGCTTGATTGAAGAAGGGGCGATGGTGAAAGCTGGGGATGTGATCCTGCGACTGGAAAACCGTCAGCTGTATCAAACCATTCTGAATAGCGAGACTGACCTGGCTGAAAAAGAAAATTACCTCCGCCAAACGCGCATCAACTTTGAGACGGAGTTGATTTCGAGTCGCCGGAATATTCTGGATAACGAGTATAGGCTGACCCGCAAAAAGCGGACTTTTCAGCAGTACGAGAAACTGTATAAAGAGGAGTTGATTTCGAAAGAAGACTACCTGCAGGCGAAAGAAGATTACAACTACGAGGTGAAGCTGTTGGAGATCAATAAGCAGAAGGCGAAAAATGATTCGCTGATTCAGTTGACCTCGATGAAGACGCTGGAAACCGACTTGCTGAAGATGCGTCAAATGCTTGGCCTGGTGCGGGAGCGACTCGATAACCTGAATGTGAAAGCTCCGGTCGATGGGCAACTGGGGATGTTGGATGCTGAGATCGGACAATCCATTTCACAGGGGCAACGGATCGGAATGATTCATGTGCTGACGAGCTTTAAAGTGAAAGCTAAGATTGATGAGCACTATATTGACCGGGTTCGTCGCGATTTGTCTGCCTCATTCGAGAGAAATGGTGTAAATTACGAAATGATTGTCAAGAAAGTATACCCGGAAGTTCGTGACGGACAGTTTGAGATCGACCTGATATTTGAAGGCGATAAGCCGGAGAATATACGTGCAGGGCAGACCTATCACGTGAAGCTGGAACTTGGGCAGAGTGAAAGTGCCTTGCTACTGTCGCGTGGCGGATTCTTCCAGAGTACAGGTGGGCAGTGGGTTTTTGTGCTAAATGAGAACGGCACTGAGGCGGCAAAACGTTCGATCCGAATCGGCAAGCAAAATCCGCAGTTTTATGAAGTGTTGGAGGGACTTCAACCGGGAGAACAGGTGATCACCTCCAGCTACGAGCTGTTTGGGAACAACGATAAAATCGTGTTTAGGTAGGAGCGGGGAGCAAGGGGCGGGGAGGTAAGAGCGAAGAGTTTGAATTAATGCAATTTAAAACATAAACTTATGGCTCACTTTAGATTTATGGATTTGGAGATCTGGAAGGATGCAGTTGATTTGAACGACAAACTTTCGGATTTAGCTGAAGCGATGTCAGATGCAAAAAGCTTTCGGGTGGCGGAACAACAGAGGGCGGCGTCTTTGAGCATTTCAAACAATATCGCGGAAGGTTCCGGCTCTTTTTCATCAAAGGACTTTGCCAACTTCTTAAATATAGCCCGTCGCTCTGTGTTTGAATCGGCAAATATTTCAATAGTCGCTCACCGAAGAGGATTTATTGGAAAAGCGAAACTTGACGAGATCTTGGAGGAGATGGAAATTCTTAGTAAAAAGATTACAAATTTTAGAAAAGCAATATTAAAAAACTGAGCAATTGAGTAACGGCCATTGGACTCAGTGCCCTTTGCCCTAAGCTCTTTGCTCTATGCCATTACAGCTATGATACGAACAGTAAACCTAACCAAAGTATTTCGCACGGAAGAGATTGAAACCAGTGCCTTGAATCAAGTGAGTCTTCACGTTCAAAAAGGTGAGTTTGTAGCCATTATGGGACCATCGGGTTGCGGCAAGTCAACCTTACTCAACATCATTGGCCTGCTCGATAATCCTTCGGGTGGTGAGTATTATTTCGACAGCCAGGAGGTCGGCAAACTGAAAGAACGGAATCGCACCCAGTTACGGAAGGGCAACATCGGTTTCGTGTTTCAAAGCTTTAACCTGATTGACGAGTTGAATGTGTACGAGAATGTTGAACTGCCGCTGATCTACCTGAAGCTGAAAGCTGGTGAGCGGAAAGCCATGGTTGAAACGGTCCTCGAACGCATGAAGATTAGCCATCGGCGCAAACACTTTCCACAGCAGCTATCCGGAGGTCAGCAGCAGCGTGTTGCCATTGCCCGGGCAGTGGTAGCCAACCCCAAGCTAATTTTAGCGGATGAGCCAACCGGTAACCTCGACTCGAAAAACGGTCTGGAGGTGATGAACCTGCTTACGGAGTTGAACCGCGAAGGAACAACCATCGTGATGGTAACCCACTCGTTGCACGACTCCGAATTTGCACACCGTGTTGTCAACCTGTTCGACGGCCAGATTATTACAGAAGAAGTGAAGAAGCAAATGGGCGAAGTCCTTTTATAAAAGACCGAATAAAAACCAACGACAATGATACAACTCAAAAACATTTTCAAGTACTACGATAACAAGTTTCAGCGCAGTTTTGTGTTGAAAGATATTAACCTCACAATCAACGAAGGCGAATTTGTATCGATCATGGGGCCCAGTGGTGCCGGGAAGTCAACCTTACTCAATATCATCGGCATGCTCGATGAAGCCAGCGAAGGCGAGTATTTCTTTTTGGATCAGGCGGCACACGGTTTAAAGGAGCGTAAGAAAGTCGAATTTCATCGCAATTATGTCGGATTTATTTTTCAGGCCTTTCACCTGATTGAAGAGATGACGGTATATGAAAATATTGAAACACCGCTGATCTACAAAGGAGTAAAGAGCAAAGAACGTAAGGCGTTGGTGGCCGATATGCTCGATCGGTTCAATATGGTAGCGAAAAAAGACCTTTATCCTTCACAGCTGTCCGGCGGGCAGCAGCAGTTGGTGGGAATTGCGAGAGCTATTGTTGGTAAACCAAAGGTGCTACTGGCTGATGAGCCAACCGGGAATTTGCACTCCGAACAAGGTATGAAGATTATGGAGCTGTTGAAAAAGCTCAACGAGGAAGAAAAGATT
The DNA here is from genome assembly GCF_059905295.1 of Mangrovibacterium sp. NCBI lineage: Bacteria > Pseudomonadati > Bacteroidota > Bacteroidia > Marinilabiliales > Prolixibacteraceae > Mangrovibacterium > Mangrovibacterium sp. Next base: position 12,248 of record NZ_JBZQJF010000309.1, on the reverse strand, counting down.
ACCATCATACAGGTGACGCATAATGAAGACTTTGCTCAATATGGCAAGCGCATAATTCGCATAGCTGACGGGATGAAGAAAAGTGATGTTGAGGTCTCGAAAAGTGAAATCGGTGTTCAATAAATCGTGAAGGATCATTTGCTGCTGCAAGAATTTTCTGGAGGAGGAATTACGATTTGAGTGACTAAAAAACCAAAACCATGAAAAAAATCTATATCAAACTAGCCATACATAATCTGCTGAAGCGGAAAAACAGTATTGCGATTAGCCTGATTGGCTTAGCAATCGCTTTTGCAGCTATTTTCCATATTTACTCGATCCTGAGTTTTGAAATGGGGTACGATGCCTACAATACCAAAGCTGATCGGATCTACCGGATTAGCGGGGATATAGTGGCTGCCGAAAATACCATGACACATGCTGTGCTCGGTCCGCTGATGGGGCCCGGCTTGAAAAACGAGTTTCCGGCAGTAGAAGCCTTCACCCGGTTGGTTCCGGTACACCAGGCAGTTAAGCTGGAAGCCGATCAAAAGATATTTGAAGTTGATGAAGTCTACACTGCCGACTCTTCAGTGTTCAATGTTTTCAGCTTTCACTTTGTTTATGGTGATCCGCGACAGGCACTTCGTAATCCCAACGAAATTGTTATCTGCGAAAGTTTAAGTCACAAATTTTTCGGGACAGACGACCCTATTGGAAAAACGGTAATCCGGGATGGACAGCCTTTGACCGTTGCGGGCGTTGTTACGGACAGTCCGCAAAATGCGCATCACAAGCTCAATGTCTTATTTTCGATGGGCAATCAATGGAGCAACCTGTCCGGTATTCCGGCGATAAAACTTTCCGAGGCCTATTGGATGCCGACCTGTTATGTGTTTGTACTCTTGCAACCACATGCGAAAATTGAAGACATAACCGATAACTTTCAGCCCTTCTACGATAAGTACATGGCAACCTTTGGAAAGGCTATCAACGCTAAATTTAAACCGGTTGCTATTCCGCTGAGGGATTTACATTTTTCGCGTAACATGAGTTACGATTACCCGAAAGGGAGTCGCACTTATGCTTACATCTTTATCGTTATTGCATTTTTTGTGCTGTTGACTGCCTTTATCAACTACACGAATCTGCTGGTATCACATAATTTTGTGCAGGCCAAGTCTATCGGTATCCGGAAAATCAATGGTGCCAGTCAATGGGGAATCTATTTGCAATTTCTTATGAATTCCGTATTTGTACTTGCTGTGGCGCTGGTTTTTGGCGGTTTGCTGTATTGGATTTCTTTGCCGGTCTTCGCCGAGGTTTCCATAATCCATGCTGTTCCTTTGTCGTGGCCAACGATTATTGGTTTATCCGCCTTGCTGTTAGTGGCTCTTGCAGTTTTAGCATCTTTCATTCCGTATCTTAATCAAGCGAAAAAGACGGGGTTAAAGCTCCTTGTAAGTCGAGGGTCGGTGAATTCGAATAAAGGGCAACTGAGTTTTGGCCGCATATCCACGGTCGTGCAATTTTCGCTATCCATCATTTTACTGATTGCCGCTTTGACCATTACTAAACAACTGAATTTCCTGACAAAAAGTAACATGGGCTTCGACCAGGAGAATGTGGTTTTGGTGAAGTTGAATAAAACCATCTGTAATCCGCAGGCGGTAGCCTCACTGAAACAAGAAATGGAGCGCAATCCGTTTGTTGAGTCCGCAGCCTTTTCGGCACACTCGCCCGGCGAAGTTTTGGGAAGTTTGCATTTCCAGATTGATCGGGATGGCAAAAAAGTGTCGAAGATTGTTAATAGCATGGGTATCGACTACGATTATATCCCACTGATGAAGATGGAGTTGGCCGAAGGTCGTAACTTCGATATAAGCCGCGCCGACGATAACTTCAAGTCGGTGATTATTAATGAAGCGGCTGTTGATTTTTGCGGATTTACTCCGCCCGTAGCTGACAAACAGATTGAAGGCATAACCATCGTCGGTGTTTTAAAAGATGTATGCTTCAACTCCCTACATAATCAAACCGAGCCGTTGCTGTTTTTTCTCGACGCGCAAAAAGTCGGATATCTGAATGTGCGGCTGAAAGCGAATGCGAACCTGACAACGGCAGTTGAAGAGCTGCAACAGGTTTGGAAATCCTTTTACAAGGACGAACCTTTTGATATGCAGTTTCTCGATAGCCGGGTGAAAATGCTGTATAACGACGATTACGCCAAGAGCAAATTAATCAAGGTCTTCACCTTTGTTATCTTCCTGATTTCGCTAATGGGGCTTTTTAATGTGGCAATGATGCAAACCCGGCAGAAGACCAAGGAAATTGGTATTCGGAAAGTAAACGGAGCCCGCGTATCCGAGGTCATGAATATGCTGAATCGATCCTTTCTTTTATGGGTGGCCATCGCCTTTGTTATTGCGATCCCGATTTCGTGGTACGCCATGCACCGTTGGCTCGAAAACTTTGCATACAAAACCGAACTAAGCTGGTGGATCTTTGCACTAGCAGGTGTGGCGGCTCTTATCATAGCCTTTTTGACAGTTAGCTGGCAAAGTTGGCGGGCTGCGACCCGGAATCCGGTGGAGGCATTAAGGTATGAATAAGTAAAATCTCCCGAGAAAATAGTATTATGAACACTAATCTGAAAATCTCACTTCGATCGATAAAGCGAAACAAAGTTCATTCTCTTATCAGCATCATTGGTTTGGGAATTGGCTTAGGAAGTATTTTTCTGCTTTCGTTATTATACATCCACAATAAGTCATTTGATAACTTTATTAATGACAAGAAGGATGTTTATCGGGTGATACAGGGAAATTCGGCTCAAACGGCTTATCCTCTGGCACAACAGCTTAAAGAAGAAGATCCTGCTGTTATCAACTGCTTCCGTTATTATCAGAAAAAGGAAGTAGATATAAAAGATGCTAAGAATCAGGTTGTTAAGGACGATGATTTTGGTTTTGCAGATGCTTCCTTTTTTAATATGTGGGGAATAAAAATGGTTAGTGGGATTCCCGCTCAGAACAAAAAAGAGGTTGCCATATCTCAAGAAATAGAGCAGAAATATTTTAAGGGTGAAAGCGCCTTGGGGAAGCAACTAAACATTCGGCTGAACGATGAATTCTTATCATTTACCATATGTGGTATTTATCAGAATTTCCCCTCAAACTCTACGCTTGCTCCTAAGTTTGTTGCTAATATTGAAGAGAGTGGAGAAGCTCTGGGCTTTAAACAGAAAATGTTTGGAGCTTATAATTCTGACTACGATGAATTTAAAAACTGGAATAAGGCTACTTTTTACACCTACTTGCAGTTAGTACCATCAACAAATCCGGTAGAAGTAGCGGCATTCATGCAAAAATATACATCGTTGGTTGACGATGATAAATTAAAAGATAAGAACTATTGGCTACAACCGGCAACGGATGTTTATCTTAATACGAATATTGAAAATTCTTTTTTCTCAAGGTTAGGAAATTCAAAAGACCTGATGTATTACCTGGGGATTGCTTCACTGATATTATTGATTGCAATCATCAATTATGTTTTTCTTAACAAGGCCAAAATAGAATCTCGATTACATGAAATAGGCTCCCAAAAAGCATTAGGTGCATCGAAGAGGCTTCTTTATCTGCAGATTATCTTAGAATCGAATGTCGTCGTTCTTCTAAGTTTAATCCCGGCTATCATTGTTGTTCTTCTGGGAATGCCTTTTATTAATAACACGCTGAATCAGACACTTGGATTTCATGTATTTGGTCATTGGGCGGCATGGTTTGTATTGATTACAATAGTTTTTCTTACCGGAACAATATCAGGTTTATTCATTTCCCGTGGAACAGTAAGTGTGCCATCTATATTGTTGCTAAAAGGAAAGAAAACCAATAGACCCAAACGAAGAACATGGAGCAATGCCGTATTGAGTGTGCATTTCGCCATTTTTATTGTACTTATTTCCGGAGTAATCACATTAAACAAACAACTACAATTTGCTTTAACAGACTTTACAGGTATTGATCCTGAAAATGTGCTGGTCTATGAATTAAACTCAAACGATCTTAGTAAACAGTTTAATGTTATTAAAAATGAAGTGGACAAATTGCCTGGTGTTGTAGCATCGGCAGGTTCTTCATTTATTCCTCCTTTTAATGACTTTTTACCCATTAATTTAAAAGATAAAGATGGTAACAAAGTTCGGTTCGATGGATTAATTATGGGGCAGGGAATGATTAATTTGCTTGGCATCCAAGTTGTGGAAGGAGAGGCATTTGGAGATTATAAAGCCGGTCCTCCTCAAATTATTTATAATGAATCGGCTGCACGACAATACAACCTTAAAGCCGGGGAAGATTTCAGTAATCTAAAGGTTAGAGCCATTGTTAAAGATTTCAACGCACACTCCATGCGAGATCTCATTCAGCCAATGGTAATCATTCAACAGCACCCCGAAAAAATGCGGCTTCTGGTAGTTAAAACAACAGGCGTAAATAATGTCGGGATCTCAACATCAATACACAAAGTGCTAACAACGATTGCTCCTGAAAACACGGTAAATAGTTATCTGCTGACCGAGCAAATCAATCATTTTTACTCTTCAGAACAGAGTCAGGCCAAACTGATAAATGCTTTTGCCTTTTTAGCAATTGTTTTAGCAGTTATGGGATTGTTGGGAATGAATTATAATGCGATGCTTCAGCGGACAAAAGAGATAGGTGTTCGCAAAGTAAATGGAGCCAGAGTAGGAGAGATTCTAACTCTTTTTAATAAAGACTTTGTTAAGTGGGTAATAATAGCTTTTGTGATAGGTACTCCAATAGCCTATTATGCGATGAGTAAATGGCTGGAAAACTTTGCATACAAGACTACATTAAGCTGGTGGATATTTGCGCTGGCAGGAATGCTGGCTTTGGGAATTGCATTGGTGACGGTGAGTTGGCAAAGCTGGAAGGCAGCAACGCGGAACCCGGTTGAAGCGTTGCGATACGAATAAAAACGTCGACGAAATGAATAACCCCTATACCGAAGAGAAATGAACGTATTGATCAACTTTATATTCCGGCGGATTTGGAGCAATAAAACCAACTTCCTGATCAACCTGTTGGGCTTGAGCATTGGTATGATTGCCTTCCTGTTTATCGCCGTTTGGATCATCTCGGAGAAAAGCTACGATCGGTTTTGGGAAGGTGCGGATAGGTTGTACCGGGTTGAGTTGCAACGCAGCGCTGCCGACAACGATTTAATGAATACTGCACGGAATTTTAATGGCGTGGGACCTGTACTTCGGAATGAGTTACCCGAGATTGAGGCTGCAACTCACCTGGACAAAGATATTATCACGGTTTTTACATCAACGGCCAGTGTTCAGAACATCAATATGTTTTTTACCGATTCGTCTTTTTTTAAGGTTTTTCCGAGACCATTAAGAAGTGACAATCCTGAGCACATTTTTGGTGATATTCACAATGCCATTATCAGTCGTTCGCTTGGACAAAAGTTGTTTGGATCTACAGATCCACTGGGACAGTCGTTCAAGTTGAATGAAGGTTGGGAATTTAACGTGGTGGCTGTTTTTGACGATGTTCCGGAGAACAGCCACATTAAGTTCGACCTCATACTGCATAGGAAAGCGCTGTTGTACTACATGCGAAACTTTGATTATTCTACCGGGAGGCTCGATAATAGTCAGTTATCCTCATTTACAGAGGCCGATCCGTATTCCGAATCTCAATGGAGAGGCACCCGTGGTTACACTTATGTGAGGTTGAAACAGGGAAGTCGTATTAAGGAGGTGGAGCAAAAATATGCCGGGGCAATTGTTCCCTGTATTACTCAGTTTGCTGCGAATAACGAAACAATTCACTTCGCTTTCAAACCCGTAACTGAGATCCATTTGTCGGAGAGTAAAGAGGGCGAAATGTTTGCCAATGGAAGTCGTGTGAGACTTTTGGCTTTTGTTCTGATTGGCTTTTTGCTGCTTATTACATCGCTGCTGAATTATGCGAATATAGCGGTTGCCTCATCCATGAGCCAGATCCAAAGCCGGGGAATACACCGTATTTTGGGAGCCAACCGGCTGGTGTTTTATTTGGCTGTCTTGTTGGAGGCTTTCGTTTTCAACCTGATTGCCGGGTTGATTAGCCTTTTGCCTGCAGTTTTTTGCCTGAGACAAGGCTGCATAATTGCCGGGTTCGAGTTTTTCCCAATACCCCTTGGAAGTATTATCGCGATACTTATGGGCCTGGTCGTTGCAGGAACACTGTTAGGTTCGGTTTATCCTTTCCTGTTCCTGGAGCGATGTTTAATTGAGGCGAACACCAGTCTGAAACCAGATTCCAAGAGAGGTGGTGTTCGTTCAACGCGTGCACTGGTTGTCTTTCAGTTTGCCGTCTCCATCTTTTTGATCATTGGAACGATTGCGATATTTAAACAGCTGCAGTTTATGGAGCAAAGCTCGACAGGCATGAACATGGAGCAGACGATGGTTTCGTTCAGCCCGATGACCATGATTAAAAAGCCCGATGAGTGGTCGAAGTTGCAGACCTTTCGCAGTGAAGTGCAAAAAATATCGGGTGTAAAGGCATTCACGACGGCTGAGATTGAGGCAGGAAGTGATTATCATCGGTCAAGCGACCGGGTTTGGCTGCAGGAAGGTGGTGAAAGCCGGCTCCCGTTTGCCATTGCCCACGTCGATTATGATTATTTCAGCTTTTTCGATATTGTTCCGGTAGCTGGAAGATTGTTTGATGCAGAGTCGAAAAAGGATCGAACTGAGGTCATCATTAATGAGTCGGCTTGTCGTCAGATCGGCTTAAGTCCGGTCGAGGCAGTGAACCGGTTTTTGCAGGTCGATGGCATTCCGCGGCGTATTGTGGCGGTTGTTAGGGATCACCACCAGCTTTCGTTGCGCGAGGCGATTAAACCAGCTTTATATTTCAACAGCCTGAACTGGCACCGTACTGTTGGTTACTACTTTATAAAAATTGCTCCAACCGGTCAAGCTGCGACGATTTCAGCAGTTAATAATTTGTGGCGGAAGCTGTATCCTCAGGAAAAATATCATTTTTCATTTTTAGATGAAAATTACCAGGCTGCATACCAGACTGATGTCAATTTCGGACGAATCTATTTGCTGTTGGCACTTCTGACGATTTTTATTGCCTCCATGGGGCTCTATGCGTTAGCTCGGTTTGCCTCCAAAGTTCGGGTCAAGGAGATCGGGATCCGGAAAGTCAATGGGGCCAAAATATCCGAAATACTCGTAATGCTCAACAACGATTTTGTCCGTTGGGTAGCTATTGCTTTTGTGATTGCTATGCCTGTTGCTTACTACGCGATGCATAAATGGCTCGAGAGCTTTGCTTACAAAACCGAACTCAGCTGGTGGATTTTTGCCTTGGCTGGCATACTGGCGCTGGGAATTGCCCTGTTGACGGTGAGCTGGCAAAGCTGGAAGGCAGCCACGCGGAACCCGGTGGAGGCATTGAGGTATGAATAATAAACGAAAATTTGTTGATAATGCACAATCTTTTAAAACTAGTCGTTCGAGCCCTTATCCGGCAAAAGAGATTTCTGATTTTTTCAGTGGTCAGCCTTTCCGTGTGTTTATCACTGGTTCTGCTTACGTCAGCTTATTACGCTTACGAGATAAGTTCCGATAAATATCAAAGTAACTATGAGCGGATTTACCGACTTGTAAACACTCCCAAAAAACAGGTCACACTCGATGAACAATATTACAGCACATTACTAACAAGTGTTAGTGGCGTAGATAAAGCCTGTAGAATTAACATTTTCGGTTCGATGTTAAGCTCGAAAGATATCGTACAGAAGATTGATAATCTTGTCATTGCCGATTCTACTTTCTTCGACCTGTTTGATTATAACATTTTAATGGGCTCAAAACAGCATCTTCTGGATGTACCCAATAAAATTGTGTTGTCAAAATCGCTTTCCGTGAAACTGTTCGGTACAGAAAACCCACTTGGAAAGCCAGTTAAACTGAATATGGTTACAACTGCCTATGTGTCGGGAATTTTTGATGACATAAAGGAAAAATCGCATTTTAAATCAGATGCTATTGTTTCGTTGTACACCGATAATCTACCATGGAGTGGGGGGAATTTTTGGAATCAAAAGGGAAAGTGGAAGGTCAGGCTTTACAGCTATTATTTATTGCTGAATAAGAAGGCGGATACAGCAAGCGTAGCAACGCAGATTAAAGCTACGTATAATTTCCCGTGGTACAGTTTTACGCCAAACATTGAAATGCAACCCCTTTCCGATATCTTTAACAATAACACTTATAGGGATGCGGGAATCAGTCATCTAAATAAACCACTTCTTTGGCTGTTGTTCTCGATTACATTGATTGTAATAGTCATTGCAGGGATAAACTACATTAATCTGAGTTTATCGAATTTGAATGCCGAATCGAAAACGGTAAGTATTCTTAAAGTTAATGGTGCTCTTCGAAATAATATGTTTCGGTACTACGCGGTATCCGGGGGATTGGTTCTTTTATTATCCTTTTGTATTGCCATTATCTTGGCTGGAATATTTCAACCATATTTTAATCGCTTGGTTGGTTCCGAATTCCGCCTCAATATTCTGACAGACAGTTCTTATCTGGTTTCGTTTATTGGAATTGTCGCTATCTTGTTTCTCATTGTTGGATTATATCCGGCCTGGTTGTTTTCGGGAATCAATCCCATAAGTTTGTTCCAGGGAAAAATAGCTGGCAAGATTCGGCTTAGCTCGTTTTCAAGAGGATTGCTTGTTTTTCAGTTTGCTACGGCCATTGCCTTAATTGCTTCTGTACTGATGATTTTCAAGCAAATTCATTACATGAAAAATAAGAACCCCGGCTTTGAAACGAGTTATCTGATCAAACAGGACATTCATTATTCCGTTAAGAATCCGAAAACAATAAAAACTTATGCAGCCGAATTACTTAAGAATCCGAATATCCTGAAATTGTCTTTATCGGATGGGGTGCCTCTGGATATTCATTCATACAGTGACCAGGAAATTAACGGAAACGAGGTGAAATACAATAACATTGATTGCGATACTGCTTTTTTTAGTGTTCTGGATATGAACCTTCTTGCAGGCAGATCCTTTTTTGACTCGGACAAAAATGTATGTATTATAACAGAGAAACTTGCCAAAGAATGTGGTTTCGATGATCCACTCAATGAAAAAATTGGTGACGACCAGATTGTTGGATTGATGGCTGATTTTAATAGTATGTCCATGCGTGAGGAATTAAGTGGAGTGATGTTTAGACCAGTAGGTCATTCCATTTCGAATGTTTCTTTTCGGATAACCGGAACCAATATCCCACAAACTATTTCTGCGATCGAGAAATTATGGAACGAGTTTTTCCCGGATTATCCGTTCAACTACCAGTTTTATGACGATTTAATTGCTCAACAATACGAAAAGGAACAGAAGTTAGCAGATTCAATCAGCATCATTGCCGGATTAGCTATGTTTCTATGCTGTCTTGGCCTGCTTGGCCTGGTTTTGAATATGGTGGAGAACCGTATCAAAGAAATCGGTATCCGCAAAGTAAACGGAGCACGTATCTCCGAGATCCTGACAATGCTTAATCGAGATTTTGTAAAGTGGGTACTGGTCGCTTTTGGAATCGCCACACCTGTTGCTTACTATGCCATGAGTAAATGGTTGGAAAACTTTGCTTACAAAACCGAACTCAACTGGTGGGTTTTTGCCTTGGCCGGCTTGCTGGCTTTGGGAATTGCCCTGCTTACGGTGAGTTGGCAAAGCTGGAAAGCAGCTACCCGGAACCCGGTGGAAGCATTGCGGTACGAATAAAAACCGATAGCTATGTATACGATAAAACAGCTCCTAAGACTTATAAATAAAAACAAAAGAACAACGCTGCTGCTGATCTTTTCGTTATTTGTTGGACTGACGACTTATATCTTGATTTCGGCTCGTGTAAGTTACCACCAGTCGTTCGATCGACAGGTTCCCGGTTACAAAAATATCTACAGGGTTGTATCATCCGCCTACACCGATCATGTTTTGACGGTTAGTCAGCCCCGTAGTCAGCGGGCGTTGGGTGAAACGCTGAAGGAAGACTATTCGGAAGTGGAAGCTACTGGCTACCTTTGTGGCCTTGTTGAAAATCATTTCAAGGTTGGCGACAAAGCTTTTACTGATGACCACGCTTATCATTGCTCAACCGGTTTTTTGAAGCTATTTGATATTAAGTCGCTGCAGGGTGACGTACAAAATTTGTTGACAAGGCCTTACACTGTTATCGTCTCCGAAAGCTTTGCCAAAAAATACTTTCCGGGAGAAGACCCTGTTGGCAAAAGCATTTTGCAATATCCGGGTGGGCATCTCGAGGTTGAGGCTGTTTTCAAAGACTTACCAGCAAATTCACATTTTCATGCCGACATGCTGTTGTCGTTTCACGATAACATGCATTTACCGCCGCCCCTGAAAGCGAATTGGGGAGAGTTCGCGTTTTATACCTACCTGAAGTTGTCTCCGTCGGCCAATATCAAGAAGATCAAGGAGGCGATGTCGGAGATTTCGCTCGAGCACAACCAAAATAACATGAAAGACTCCCGTAGCCGGTATACCTTTGATTTGCAACCGCTGGCGAGCATTCATACCCATTCCCATCTTAAAAACGAGATTGAGCAAAATATCCGTGGCGATTACCTTTCAATTTTAAAGCTGATCAGCATTTATATCCTGATAATTTCCGGCTTCAATTACGTTTATTTTTCGCACACGCGCATCCTCAAAAACTCAGTGCAATATGGTATTCGGAAGGTATTTGGAGCAAAGCCCGCTGCGCTGTTCCGGTTCTTCCTTGCAGAGTCAGTTCTCATTCACATGGCAGCTGTGTTCTTGTTCCTGATCACTTACGTTTTGTTGAAAAGCATCCGGTTATCGCTGTTGCAGGAAACCGATCTGAGCAGCTTGTCTACTGAGTTTTGGGTGGGAGTCGTGTTGGTCTTTCTGGCCAGTGTTATTCTCAATCCAATGATTATCTTATTATCCATTTACCGGAAGAAATCGCTGTCGCTGTTGTCTCGCCAAAAATTGAATTACAGCTCTGGCTACTCGTACCGACAATTACTCACAGTCGTTCAATTTGTGATTATTGTTTTCCTGTTGACCTCGATTGTTGGAATTCAAAAACAGTTGAACTACTTAAAATCGCGCGACACCGGAATTGACGTCACCAATAAACTGGTCATAAAATCGCCGGCAAATCTGTGGCGCACCAACAAACGTTTTGTGAACCTCGAAGCTTTTGAGCAGGAACTTACGAAGCTTCCGGCAGTAAAAAGTTTGTCAATTTCGAACATTGTTCCGGGCGATGTCCCTTCGTTCAACTTTAGCGTCTCGAACGGTCAGAGTGGTAGCTCAGTAAAAACGGCAGTATTTTTGGCTAACCGGAACTTTGTGAACGCCTATCGTATGAAAATGATTGCCGGTGAAAGCTTTTTCGACCAAGGATGGAACGGAGCTGAAAAGGTGGCGAAGGGATGCATTCTGAATGAAACTTGCTTGCGCCAGTTAGGCTATTCGAATGCAGAAGAAGCGATTGGGCAAAAACTGGCTCTTGATGATGAAAGCGGGTTGGATAATATTGAAACCCTTGTGGCCGGAGTTTGTCAGGACTTTAACTTTACATCAGTCAAAGAAGCTCCCGGGCCGGTAATTCTGTTGGACTGGACACAAAATATTATGGTCGGCCGATACACCCTCGAGCTTTATCCGAATATCGATAAAACCGCCTTGCTTGCTGAGGTTGGTGAGCGATTTGCAAAAACCTTTCCCAATTTTTCATTCGATTACTTCTGGTTGGATAATTTCTACAATCAGCAGTTTGCACAGGAAAGTTCCGTGGAGCGAAGTCTCCGGGAGTTTGCGCTTCTCTCAATTATATTGGGTATTCTAAGCCTGTTTTCAATGGTTTGGCATATGTCGGTCGCCCGGATTAAAGAAGTTGGTATTCGAAAAATTAACGGGGCCAAAACGAGTGAGATCATGGTCTTGCTGAACACCGATTTCATGAAGTCAGTGCTCATTGCCTTTTTGATTGCGGTGCCCATTTCCTGGTATGCAATGCACCGATGGCTCGAAAATTTCGCCTATAAAACCAACCTCAGCTGGTGGATTTTTGCTTTGGCAGGTCTGCTGGCGCTGGGAATCGCGATGCTGACTGTCAGTTGGCAGAGTTGGAAAGCTGCCACCCGAAATCCGGTTGA
>NZ_JBZQJF010000308.1:0-16049 GCF_059905295.1 Mangrovibacterium sp. | reverse complement strand
TGTACCAAAGCCAGGGTGACAAAGAAAATGCCCTTAAATACTACAATAAAATCCTCGAGATAGATCCTGAAAATGGTTTTGTTCATTTTTCGTTAGCTGGTTTTTATACCGAGCAGGGTGATATGGATAAAGCTTTTGAGGAAATTAAAAAGGCCTTTAAGAGTGATCAGCTCGATGCAGATACAAAAATCCAGTATTACATGATGCAAACTGCCTCGGCCGATAAATCGGATTGGACAGATGAGCAAATCGATGAATTACTGGATATTTTGCATGCGAAATATCCAGATGATAATCGGATGTTTGCGATCTATGCCGATCACCTGGTGCGACAAAATAAATTGTCTGAGGCACGTGATTATCTGAAGAAGTATTTGGATACCGACAAAAGCAGTTTCGAAATTTGGTGGCAATATTTGCTTATCAGTAACGATTTACAGGATTGGCAAAAACTTTACGACGATAGCTCGGAAGCTATTGAATTGTTCCCGAATCAGGCTGCCTTATACGCTTTAAATGCCGTATCAGCTCTTCAGCTTGAGAAATACGATGAAGCACTAAAAATTATTGACGAAGGTGAAAAATACGCTCAGAGCAATAAAAACCTGATGGTGCAATTAGCCATTTACAAGGCCGAAGCCAACTATAAACTGAAGCATGTGGATAAGGCTCTGCAAGCTTACGACGACGTTTTGAAGTTGGATCCTGAGAATTTTATGGCGATGAACAACTATGCCTATTATCTTTCGGTTCAAGGTTTAGATTTGGAAAAAGCCGAGAAGTTAAGTAGTAAAGTTGTGCAGGCTAATCCAACAAATCCGACTTACCTGGATACACATGCCTGGGTACTATTTAAGCGAAAAGATTACAGTTTAGCTAAGTTTTATATTGAAAGTGCCCTGGAAAACGGAGGTCAGGATAATGGAACATTGGTTGAGCACTACGGTGATATTCTTTACATGTTAGGTGATAAATCGAAGGCAATGGAAGAATGGCATAAGGCAAAAGACCTGGGAGACGGATCTGCCGTTTTAGAACAAAAAATTAAGGAATCACGCTACATCGAAAGTAAAGAAGAATAGTGAGAAAGTCAGTTATCAATACCCAAAACCTGTTTTTTCTGTTAGCAGTTTTGGTTTTTACCTCGTGTAAAACGACTAAAACAATTACAACTTACGAAAAACTGAAACCCATCAGTGTCAATCGACTGATCAAAAATGTTGAAGATAATGCCTTTGATTATAAAGGATTAGATATTAAACGAATTGCTTGTGTTTATGAAAGCCCAGAGAATAAAACTTCCTTTCGGGCATCGTTGAGTTCCAAAAATGATCAATTTATCCAGGTTTCAATCAGTAAACTGAATTTGCCGGTTGCCCGCATTTTATTGACGCCAGACAGCGTTAAGATGGTTAATTATCTGGAGAAGAATTACTTTTTAGGTGATTACTCTTACATTGAGCAAAAGCTTGGAGCAGCCATCGATTTTCAGGTTGTACAATCAATTTTGACGAATGATGTGTTTTCGTACCGTAATGACGCAAAGGAGAAAGATTTCAAGGAATTTGTTTCCTATGCCGATAGCGGAATGTATGTCATTCAATCGCTGAAAAACCGGAAATTGGAGAAAATCAGTCGGAAAGGAAAAGGAGATAAAATAGACCGGTACCTCAAAAAACTCGATGAAGAAAGCTTCATTGTTCAGTATTTATACATTGATCCGGTGACTTTCAAAGTTCGAAAAATAATCATGGATGATGTTACCGAAGGCCGGAAAGTAACCGTTAATTTTGATCAGTTTACGGAGGTTGGCAAGCAATTATACCCGGGGAATATTGATATTCATTTTTTAAGTCCGGATAAGGATTTGAAGATGAAAATTAAACTGAGTAAATTTTCGCTCGATGACAATCCGAATATTACCTTTAAAATACCGGAGAAGTATAAGCAAACAAACTGATTTTAACCTATGAAGCGGCTCTTTCTGTGTATCGGTCTGGTATTTTTGATGTTGGCACTGAAAGGCCAGTCTTTATCTGAATTACGCTCCAAAAAGACCAATGCTGAAAAGCAAATTCGCTACACCAGCTCTTTGCTCGAAGAAACCCGCAAAAACGAGCAGAATTCGCTATCGAAGTTGAAATTGCTGAAATCGCAAATCGCTTACCGCAATCAATTAATTGACAATATAAACAACGAAATTAAGCTTGTTGACTGGAGTATTGCCAACAATAACGAGATTATTGGGATGCTTCAATCGGATTTGGTGCATTTGAAGAAAGAATATGCATCGATGATCCGGTTCGCCCAGAAAAATAAAAATACCTACGATCTACTTATTTTTCTGTTTTCAGCCGAGAATATGAATCAGGCTTACAAGCGATGGTTGTATTTACGGCAATATGCCAAGTACCGAAAATCTCAGGCTGAAATCATCCAGTTAGTTGCGACTGAATTAGACGAAAATCTGGCAAAGCTTGAAGACAAGAAGGCCCTTAAAACCGATTTATTACAAGGAAAACTCGCCGAATTTAATGTGCTTGAAAAGCAACGTGGTGAGGAAAACAAAGTGGTTTTGTCGCTTCAGCAGAAGCAAAAGGATTTGAAAAAGCAGATTAGGGAGCAACAAAAAATTCAGGATGAGCTGAATCGAAAGATTGAGAAGATGTTGGAAGAAGAGGCCCGTAAAACAGCTTCGAAAAGTGGCTATGAAATGACTCCTGAACAAAAATTGGTTTCTACTGATTTCGAAAAGAATAAAGGCCGAATTCCCTGGCCTGTTGCGAAAGGCATTATCACCGAACATTTTGGAGTACATGCTCACCCTGTTCTGAAGCAAATTCAGGTGCGGAGCAATGGGATTGACATTAGCACTGATGCCGGAGCTAAAGCACGGGCTGTGTTTGCGGGTGAGGTAAGCCGGGTGTTTGCTATATCGGGAGGAAATATGGCCGTGATTATACGCCATGGAAGCTATTTAAGCGTTTATTCAAACCTGAAGGACGTGCAGGTTAAAGCGGGGCAGAAAGTGGCTCTAAAGCAGTATATTGGTACTATTTATACTGATCGTGCGGATGGAAATGCCACGGTAGTGAAATTTCAGATTTGGAAAGAAAGTCAGAAGTTGGATCCGGAAGATTGGATTACCCGTTAGGATACAAAAAAACCCGCTGAATGGCGGGTCTTTTGTTATAAATTGGCAACTTTCGTTAACGCATTTACATCCAGTAGTTTTATTTTTCGGCCTTGTAATTCAATCATCTTATCTTGTTTAAATTCCGATAAGAGCCGGATAACACTTTCTGTTGCAGTGCCTACAATGTTGGCTAATTCTTCGCGTGTAAGCGAAATCTGGAGTGTATTTGACGGATCCAGCTCAAAGCTGTCCTTCAACAGAATCAACACTTCAGCTAAACGTTCACGAACAGTTTTCTGGGCAATATCAGTGATATAGTCATTTGCTTCGCGTAATTCTTTACATACAATTTGCAGCATGTGATGCGAAAATTCCCAGTTGTTCTGAATTAAAAACAGGAGTGTTTGGTACGGAATATGGCACAATACGGCTTCTTCAATTACTTTGGCTGCGGTACAGGCTAATTCCTGGCTTAACAAAGACCGATATGCAATAATTTCCCCCTTTTTTGCAAATCGGATAATTTGTTCTTTACCGTCAATTCCTGTCTTGTAAATTTTCAAAATACCCCTTGTAACACAATAAAAACCAGTTAATCGGCTTCCTTCCCGGTAAATAACACTCCCCTTTTTGTAAAGCGAACATGTTTTATCGTAGTTCAGGTGGATATACTCCTGCTCTTTCAATTTTTTAAATAATTGAAAGCCCGATAAATCGCATTCTTCTTCGCTCGGTCGTTTTAAAGAACTTTTCATCTACCCCTTTTGTTTTAACGTTGAATCAACAAATAATTAGATATTTTAATCTCTTAAATATATTAATTTTAGGCAAAAATAGTGCAAAAAACAATATAAACTAGTTTGTTATGAAACACGTAGTCGATTTAAGCTGGAAACAGAAAATGACTTTCGAAACTGATCTGGATGGTCATAAACTTGTAATTGATGCTAACGAAGAATCAGGAGGCGATGATCAGGGACCTCGTCCTAAAAAACTGATGTTATTAGCATTGGCCGGTTGCACCGGAATGGATGTTATTATGATTTTGAAAAAGATGAAGGTAGAGCCGGAATCTTTCCATGTTCTTGTTGAAGGTGATGTGGCTGAAGATCATCCTAAAAAGTATACTAAAATGAAGGTTATTTATCAGTTTAAAGGGCCAAATTTACCTATGGATAAACTGGAAAAAGCCGTTAAGTTATCGGAAGAGAAATACTGCGGGGTAAGTGCTGTTTATAAAGAGGCGCTGGATTTGAGTACAGAAATACGCATTATCGAATAGTTGAAAAGCACTTATAAAAATAGGAATGAGTCCCCATGAGGACTCATTTTTTGTTTATGGGAATCTACAGTATGATATGTTTGGTGGCATGTTTTTCTTAATGTACAGTAAATCAGTGTAATTTATACTGATTTATTACTTAACCAAACACTAAACAGATGAATAAATTAAACCGACGTCGTTTTATAAATACGGCAGGAGCATTAACGGCAGGAGCATTACTAACCAATCCGCTTCAAGGGTTTTCGTTAGGTACATCGAACAAAATGAAGCTTGCCTTGGCTGGTACCGGAATTAGAGGAACCAGTTTTTGGGGGAAAGCAATTGTTGAACGTTATCCTGACGAAACTGAATTTGTTGGTTTGTTTGATCATAACCAGGGAAGGTTGCAATATGCCAAAGAATATATGGGCGTTAACTGTCCGTTATTTACTGATTTTGAAGCGATGATCAAACAGGCCAATCCTGATTACATCATCGTTACAACGGTTGATGCTACACATCACGAATTCATAATCAAAGCCCTTGAAATGGGGTGCAATGTCATTACTGAGAAGCCAATGACAACTGATGAAGTCAAGTGTCAGGCTATTCTTGACGCCGAGCGTAAAACCGGTCGAAAGGTGATTGTTGGCTTTAATTATCGATATGGACTTCAATTTACAAAGCTCAAAGAACTTTTAGCTGCGCAACAAGTAGGGGAGCTGACTTCGGTTGATTTTCATTGGTATTTAAATACATACCATGGTGCATCCTATTTCAGAAGATGGCATGGTGAGCGAGATAAAAGCGGCACCTTGCTTCTCCATAAGGCGACTCATCATTTCGATTTATTGAATTGGTGGATTGATTCAGATCCGATGGAAGTTGTTGCTTTTGGATCGTTGCAGCACTACGGAAAAAATAACAGCTTTCGAGGAGCAAATTGCCGATCATGCGCCTATACTTCGAGATGTAAATTTTATTGGGATATCATGGCTGAAGATCGTATGGTTGATTTATACGTTAACAATGAGAAATACGACGGATACATACGCGATAATTGCTTGTGGCGTGATGAAATCGATATTTACGATAAAATGGCAGTACAAATTAAGTATGCCAATAACGTTCAGGTAAGTTACTCGCTTACAACTTATTCTCCTTACGAGGGATGGCGAATTGCATTTAATGGAAAAGAAGGAAGATTAGATTCGTGGGAAGGTATTCCTTGGGAGAATCGTGAATTGATGAGTCAGGAAGAACTGCACCAAAAAGAAATGAGCCAGTCTGGTGCCGATCAAATGGAAGCCTATGACGAAATCATGCTCATGAAAAACTGGGAAGATTATCAATTGATAAAGGTACCAAAAGTTAGGTCAGGGCACGGTGGAGGAGATGTTCGTTTGCACGATAAGATATTCAAAGATCCGGATATGGCTGATCCATACAAACATTCAGCAGGTACCCGCGATGGGGCAATGTCAGTACTAATTGGTATTGCAGCGCGGAAAAGTATTGAAGAAGGACGAATTGTTCGGATTGAGGAGTTGACAGATTTGCCGATTCTGGCTTTAAGACCATAGGTTAGAGTAATTTAAAAAAGGGACTTGAATGATCGGTCCTTTTTTTCGTTCTGAATTCCTGTTAACTTTGAATTGAATGTAAATACAGAAACCCATGAAAGCCATAAATCCATATACCGGTAAAGTTTGCGGGACATATCCCAAGCATACAGAATCTGATGTTTCTCAAATTATTGATAAAGTTGATCTTGCTTTTCAAAGCTGGAGAAAAAGCAGTTTTAGCGAGCGTTCAAAATTAATGCTTCGGGTGGGAGAGTTGTTGCTTGAAAAGAAAGACTGGCTTTCGGATCTGATCAGTTCCGAAATGGGAAAACTGAAACGGGAGGCTATCGCTGAAGTTGAAAAATGTGCCTGGGTTTGCCGCTACTATGCGGAGAATGCTGAGCAGTTTTTGGCGAATGAAGGTATCGAAACCGAAGCAAAAAGGGCTTTTTTAAGTTACCAGCCTATGGGGACGGTTTTGGCTATTATGCCCTGGAATTTTCCTTTTTGGCAGGTATTTCGTTTTGTTGCACCGGCGCTTATGGTTGGTAATACCGGATTATTGAAGCATGCCAGTAATGTACCTGGCTGTGCTTTGGCCATTGAACAATTGGTAGAGGAAGCCGGTTTTCCGGCTAATGTATTCCGTACGCTTTTGGTGGGTGGGGCTGATGTAAAACCAATCATCCAAGATAGGCGGGTTAAAGCGGTCACCTTAACCGGAAGTACCCCTGCCGGTAAAGCGGTAGCTGCTGCTGCCGGTGCAGTGTTGAAGAAAACAGTGCTCGAGTTGGGAGGCAGCGACCCTTATATCGTTCTCGATGATGCCGATGTTAAAGAGGCAGTCCGGTTATGTGCTTCAGCCCGGTTATTAAATGCCGGGCAGAGCTGTATTGGTGCAAAGCGATTTATTGTGATGGATAGCGTTTATGATGACTTTAAAGCGGAGTTCTTGAAGCACATGACTGCTGTAAGCTTTGGCGATCCGTTGAATGAAATGACTACGCTGGCTCCAATGGCACGGATAGACTTGCGGGATGAGTTACATGAACAGGTTAAGCAAAGTGTTGAGTTGGGAGCTCATTTGCTTTGCGGTGGATTTATTCCTGAAGGAGAAGCAGCTTTTTATCCGGCTACGGTGCTTGAAAATATAAAACCCGGCATGCCTGCTTATCACGAAGAACTCTTTGGGCCGGTAGCTTCCTTATTTCGTGTTCAAAGTATTGAAGAAGCTATTTTCATCGCGAATGACACTGTTTTCGGCTTGGGGGCAGCCATCTTTACTGCTGATGAAGAAAAAGGGCTTGAATTGGCCGAAAAAGGCTTGGAAGCCGGGTGTGTATTTGTGAATGACTTTGTAAAATCTGATCCGCGCTTGCCTTTTGGCGGAATTAAAGAAAGTGGCTACGGACGGGAATTGTCCTTGGTTGGTATTCGTGAATTTGTGAATGTGAAAACGGTCGTTCTTAAATAAAATTTCGGGCGAACCAGCCGAATGCAACGATGAAAAGGACAATCGAAAGAATGAGCATCCCTTTCTCGATACGGGCTTGCCGTTTTACATCGGCCCGGATTTTTTGCATGATTCGCTTTTTATCTTCTTCCGACCCTTCTTTAAATTTCAATTCCAGGTGCGAACCAAAATAAATAAAACCTTCCTCTTCTTTTTTGAAATGCTTAGGTCGCTTTAAAAGTTCCCGGTTTGCACTAAGTCGGGAAAGCATATCTGCAATATGACCGGCACCAAATGACATGATTTGAATATTTTGTGATTGCTTATACAATTTACGACATTGACGGATTAATTACAATCATGTTGAAGCTAAAATTGTTAGATAAAACCAGGTGGGCAGAAATGCTTTCATTTTTTGTTGTCGGAATTCCACAGGAATGGCAATTTATTTTTCCAATACAAAAGAGCTTCAATTATTGGCAATCCATGAGTTTACTTAAGGACTTCTATCTCGTATTTGCTCCCTTTTTTAGAATATTGAAAGAAAAAATCAACTTTTTTTTACTCCATATGAACCTTTGCATAAACTTCGTGTTTTAATGTCAAAGTTCGATGTTCAGATAGCACGAGTTGAAGAGAGAAAAGGTATTGAGATAAAGATGAAGGGAAGAGAATATCGAACTACTTTGAGGTAGTTAACATTTCTATGCATAATAGATTCAGGTTTAGTTTAGGTTTAGTTGGTTTATTAGTGAAAAAAGGGTTCGTTTTAAGCGACCCTTTTTTTTATGCCCAAAAAAAGCCGCTCTTGCGTACAAAAGCGGCTTCATTATATGTTGAGTAAGTTGTCGATCTGCAAAAGCAGTACTTCAACTTACGGAAGCGCTGCCAACAGGAGTTGGCAACGACTATTTTTAATTCATTTACCTTAGTAGCTTTTCAAAGCAGACACTGGTTTCTACGTTTTCATACTGCCCATAGTTCGGGATCGGGGAAAAGTTGTTTTTGCGATAAAGAGCAATGGCTTCCGGTTGTTTAATTCCGGTTTCCAAAATACACTTTGAATAGCTTAATTCGGAAGCCCACTTTTCCAATTCTTTCAGCACGGCAGAGGCAATTCCTTTACCACGAAGATTAGGATCAGTAAACATGCGTTTTAGTTCCATTACGCCATTTGTGTATTCTTTAATAGCTCCGCAACCAACCGGCTTTCCGTCAATATAAGCTACAACAACATGTTTGATCAGGTCAATTTTATTGTATTGAGCGTAAAAAGCATGGTCGTCTCCATCTCTTACTGCCAAATCCGCATCCAGTTCCCTCACCAATTTGATAAAGTCTTCGTTTTGCGAATCAGTACGAATTAAATTGATCATTGAGCTTATTATTAGCGTACTTCCGATCCGTTTTTAACCTTGCTTTCAGGAGAAACAAATTTCAGGCTTCCATCGGCATCTTCTGCCATCAGGATCATACCTTGCGACTCGATTCCACGTAATTTACGAGGCTCCAGGTTCACCAGGATTGAAACTTGTTTACCAATGATGTCTTCGGCTTTATAATACTCAGCAATACCCGAAACAACGGTGCGTTTATCAATACCGGTGTCAACCAATAACTTCATCAATTTCTTGGTTTTAGCAACCGGTTCGGCTTCAATAATGGTTCCTGTACGGATGTCCATTTTCATAAAATCGTCGAAGGTGCAATTTTCCTTGGCAGGTTTGGCCACAGCGGCAGCTGCCTCGTTTGCTTTCTTCGTATCCAGCAGTTTTTGTACCTGAGCTTCGATCGTTGCATCTTCAATCTTTTCAAACAGCAATTCCGGTTTATTGGTTTGGTGACCTTCAGGCAGTAAATCGGTACGGCCTAATTCACTCCAATCCAGTTTTTCCAAGTTGATAAATCCGCGTAGTTTATCCATGCTGAATGGTAAGAAAGGCTCCAGCATAATCGTCAGGTTTGCTGTAATCTGCAAACAAATATTCATGACGGTTTTTACGCGTTCCGGGTCGGTTTTCACCACTTTCCAAGGCTCTTCGTCGGCCAGATATTTGTTACCTAAACGAGCCAGATCCATGGCTAATTTCAAAGCCTCGCGGAAACGGTAGTTGTCCAGGCTCTTCTCGACATCAGCTTTCAGTTTGGTAATTTCAGCCAAGGCAGCTTGGTCTACCTCGTTGGTTTCGCCCAATGCCGGAATGACACCTTTATAATATTTTTGAGTGAGCACCAAAGCACGGTTCACGAAGTTACCTAAAACGGCCACCAGCTCGTTGTTGTTGCGGGCCTGGTAGTCTTTCCAGGTGAAGTCGTTATCCTTGGTTTCCGGTGCATTGGCGGTCAAGGTATATTTCAGCACATCTTCTTTCCCCGGGAAGTCATCCAGGTACTCGTGCAGCCAAACAGCCCAGTTGCGAGAGGTTGAAATCTTATCACCTTCGAGGTTCAGGAATTCATTAGCCGGTACGTTATCCGGGAGGATGTAGCTTCCTTCAGCTTTCAGCATACTCGGGAAAATGATACAGTGGAAAACAATGTTATCTTTTCCGATGAAGTGTACCATTTTACACTCCGGATCTTTCCAGTATTTCTCCCATTCAGGGGTACATTCTTTGGTCGCTGAAATGTAACCAATCGGCGCATCAAACCAAACGTACAGTACTTTTCCTTCGGCACCTTCAACCGGAACAGGAACGCCCCAGTTTAGGTCGCGTGTTACCGCACGAGCTTGCAAACCACTGTCGATCCAGCTTTTACATTGTCCGTACACGTTGGTTTTCCATTCTTTGTGACCATCTAAAATCCATTCTTTCAACCAACCTTCGTATTGATCCAGCGGCAGGTACCAGTGTTTGGTTTCTTTCAAAACCGGTGTGTTACCGCTAATCATCGACTTCGGATTAATCAATTCAGTCGGGCTTAATGAAGTACCGCAGCTTTCGCATTGGTCGCCGTAAGCTTTCTCGAACGAACATTTCGGGCAGGTACCCACAATGTAACGGTCGGCCAGAAATTGCTTGTTTTCCTCGTCGTAATATTGTTCGGATGTTTGTTCTACAAACTTGCCGTTATCGTAAAGAGTTTTAAAAAATTCAGAGGCTGTTTCGTGGTGTACCGGCGAACTTGTCCGTGAGTAAACATCGAATGAAATACCGAAACGGCCAAATGAATCTTTAATGATGTTGTGGTATTTATCCACGATATCCTGCGGTGTTACACCTTCATTTTTAGCTTTTAAAGTAATAGGCACACCGTGTTCGTCCGATCCGCCGATGAAAAGCACATCTTCGCCTTTCATACGCAGGTAGCGGGCATAAATATCTGCCGGAACATAAACACCGGCAAGGTGACCAATGTGTACCGGCCCGTTAGCATAAGGAAGGGCCGAAGTAATCAGGGTACGTTTGTATTGAGACATATAGTCGTATTTTTTGCTTATCGTGAAACTATTCTAATAAAGGGCTACAAAGATAGTTGTTTTTTGTGTTTTCACGGCAGAAAGATCAAGATCGCTGTTCCTTGCGAAACAAACCTTTATAAACTGATCCGGTTCAGGTTTAACCCATCACTTTGTACTGCCCGTGCGTACTTGACTGCCGGCTTGCCGAAAACCAGAACTGATGCTATGACATGGTCTTCAGGAATGCCGATTTGACGTGCTAAAGTCGGGTTGATTTCGTCGATAACCCATTTGACCATACCATTCCAAAGGGTGCCAATGCCATGGCTGTTGGCCAGTAGTTCGAAATAGCTTAGGGCAATACTGCTGTCGATAATCGGTGTTGTGATTGAGCGAGGTGCCGAAGCGACTAACAAGTGGGGGGCATCGCGGAAAAGCACATCGATTTGTTTGCTTGCCCACAGGCGTTGTAAGTTAAAAAGCACGGCTTGTTTTGCCGGTAATCGACCTTCATCCTGGGCTTGTTTAATGCTGTCGTAAACCAGGTTTCTCAGCTTGGCCAGATCATTTTTATTGTCAACAACCGAAAGTAATACGGCGTTTTTATTGTGCCCGGTAGGGGCGTAGGCGGTTGTTTCAAGCAGTTCCTGAATGAGTTCAGGAGCAACTTCTTCGGATTTGAATTTACGAATGGAACGCCGGGTTTTTATCAGGTGGGCCATGGCATTCGCGTCCGGAATTTCGTCGGTAACCGGCAAACTGTCATCGGGGTTTTTCCCTAAAATAGACAGTGCAGCAGTGGGACAAACGGCCAAGCAGTGCTGGCAACGGATACATTGGCTTTCTTTACCAGCTTTAATTTCGGGATATTCGGTTTTGCCATCGATAATCAGCATCGGGCATTCCTGCGAACACAAGCCACATTTGATGCAGCGTTCGGTATTAATTTTAAAGTCGATCATATTCGGTTTCTTTTTTTGAAGGGACAAAGATATGGCATGTGTCCTTTCTACAGCAAAATCAGGCCATTTTCTCGCAGGCTTTTCATGGCAGGGCTGTTCCAGAAAAGCAGAAAATCAGTACCAGTTTGTTCTTCGAAGCTTGTCTTTAGCTGGTGCCAGCTCGTTGGATTTGTATAGCGTACCGATAGATCAGGCATTTGTTCCATCAGCCAGCTTGCTTCTTTTTTTTTCAATTGAATGACGACTTCTTTATTTCGGTTTGAAAAACTTAGTTCAGCCATTTCAAAGGTCTTCTTCTTTCTGCGTTTGGTGAAATAGTTCATCGTTACAGGACCCCCCAGCCAATAAACCTGTGCCGATTTGGCGGGCGTATCAATTTGTTGGGAGTCGATAGCTTGCTGAATGAAATTGGGGGTCAAGGTTGTGCGGGGCACTTTAAAATCGAACCAATCCTGCAAGGGCAAGTCGAAGCCAATATCGTGCATGTAGTTGAAGAGTGACTTGCGCAGTCCGTCGCTGAACAGTTCGTGGTCGCATCCAACCAGATCCTGGTGTGTCAGGTCATTGTTGGCAAAGCTTCCGGTTTCATAGCTGTCGCGCTCTACTTTAAATTTGTGCGGGTTCAAGCCGATGGGGCTGTGAGCGGTCATGGCAAACTGATGCCAAAAACCCGATTGCACAACACCTGCTTCGAATAATTGGCGGACAACCTCCAGAGAATCGATGGTTTCCTGGGCTGATTGGGTTGGAAAACCATACATCAGGTAAGCATGAACCATGATTCCTGTGCGGGTGAAATGATCGGTTACACGAGCCACTTTGGTCAGGCTTACCCCTTTGTTGATCATCGCCAGAATTCGCTCTGAGGCCACTTCCAACCCGCCGGAAACAGCAATACAGCCAGACTCCTTCAGCAGCAGGCATAAATCGTAGCTAAAGCTTGTCTCGAAGCGGATATTGGTCCACCAAACGACAGTTAGCTTACGGCGGATAATCTCTAAGGCTAAAGCACGCAAAAGGGCAGGGGGAGCAGCTTCATCGACAAAATGAAACCCAATTTCGCCGGTTTGACGAATCATTTCTTCCATGCGATCGCAAAGCTGCTTAACCGTGTTGGGTTCGTAGCGTTGTATGTAGTCGAGTGAAGTGTCGCAAAAGGTACAACGGCCCCAATAGCAACCATGGGCAAGCGTGAGTTTATTCCATCGCCCGTTGCTCCACAGGCTGTGCATGGGGTTTGCAATTTCAATTACTGAGAGGTACTGGTCCAGGATCAGATTTGCATAATCCGGCGTTCCGGAGTGCGCCTGGGCAATGTCGTTTTCAGTGGCACCATCAACAAAAAACACCTGTCCATTTTCGCAGCTGAACGTTCGTTTTAGCTGGCTGGCTTCCCGTTTCCCATCCAAATGTTCGATCAAGAGCAGGAGAGGGGCCTCACCATCATCCAGTGTGATATAGTCGACATAGTTAAACACCCGCGCATCGCTTAGCGAACGTAATTCCGTATTCGGGAATCCTCCGCCCATGATGATTTTAACTTCCGGCCGGTGTTTTTTAATCCATTGACCGCATTTGAGCGCACTGTACAGGTTACCGGGAAACGGAACCGACAAGGCAACAACGGTTGGCTGGTAGTGGTCAATCTTTTGGTGCAGGAGGTTGATCAATAGCTCATCGATAAAACCGTTAGGGGCCAGCAGCGATTCGTTAATTGCATCGAAGGTGCTGGCTGAGCTGCTCAACCGTTCGGCATAACGGCTAAAACCGAAGTGCGGATCAATGGCTTCGATAATTAAATCCGAAAGGTCTTCGAGGTACAGGGTTGCCAAATGTTTTGCTTTATCCTGAATACCCATCGTTCCGAAAACCCAGTCAAGATCTTCCGTTTGATCGAACCGGGAAGCTTCGGGCAGGTAACTTCGGTCACTGATCAAATGCGCCAGGCTCCGGTTTTTTTCCTGCAGAAAACGAATGACCTGATCAATCGTACGGATATAATCATCCTTCATTTTAAAAATGCGCTGGCTGTTTTCCGATAGGTTTGCCTTTTGTGCTTCAACCTTGTCGAAAAGCAACTGCAAACCCGTTGATGAGAAAAGTGCCAGAATTACTTCAATTCCCAGGTCGCACTGGTTGCTGTGGATATTTTGGGTATTCAGAAAACCCTTTAAGTAAGCCGTTGCCGGGTAAGGGGTGTTCAATTGCGTAAAAGGCGGATTGATGAAAAGGATTTTCTGACTCACGTTTTTGCAGTTTTATCTTTCGGCAAATGTACGATAAATCGGGCGAGCTGTAAAAGGCCTGAAATTACCTTCACAGGCCATCAGAAAGGCTTTGTAAATTTTCTTTCGATCGATTACTTTAGCATTAAACACTATTTTATCCTAAAAATAGTTTCGTTAGAAGTATCGCTATTGATGGATTGAACGTATTTTAAAGAAAAAACAAGAAATTATGATCGGCTTTAACAACGGGATTTATGAGCCCATAGCAGCGATAGGGGTACCGGTAACAAGTCTTTCGATTAACCGGGGGTACGGAGCTTTTGAGTTTTTCGAAATCACAAATGGACGCCCTTTTTACGGAGAACGACATCTGGCGCGGTTTAAACGTAGCCTGCAGATTTTGAACCTGAGAACAGATTTTGACGACCAACTCGAAGCAGTTGTTTCAGAAGTTATCCGGCTGAGCGAAATTCAGCATGCATACTTAAAGTTGTTTGCTTTGCCGCACGACTTAAATTGTATGGATGATGGTGTTCGAAAGGCAGCCTTGTATGTTTTTCCAACCGAAATGCCGCTGTTCGATCCCATTCTGTATAAGGAAGGAGCCCGACTGATTACCCACTATTACCAGCGCTTTTTACCTGAGGCTAAAACAACCAGCTATCTACCCGGCCAGTATTGGATGGACAAGGAATGCGACCCAATGGTGGCCGATGTTTTATACCATAACGGCAGAACGGTTCAGGAAAGCTCGCGCGGAAATATTTTTGTGGTGAAAGACGGAGCTGTGGTTACCCCTGCTGATGGGGTTCTGAAAGGAATTACCCGTGGTTTGGTGCTCGAATTACTTCCGGAAATGGGCATTTTACATACCGAAGCTGAAGTGAGCCTTGACCTGCTGTATGGTGCCGACGAGGTATTTGTGTCGAGTACAACAAAGCACATTCTACCTGTTTCAAAGATCGACGATAAGCTGATTGGAAGTGGAAAACCCGGTCCTATAACCTGTAAAATCCGGGAGCGTTTTATGCAGCTTAAGTACGAATATTAAAAACAAACAACTAAAATAGCCTTTATGCAATCGTTAAAAAACAGCTTGATTCAAGTTACCCAAAAAGGAATGGGATCGGGCGATGCCGATTTGGCCCTTCTTTTAATTAAGAACTACCTGAATTTATTAGCCGAAGAAGAAGAATTACCCCGTGTTATTACTTTTTACAATAAGGGCGTTGAGTTAATCGCTGAAGGTTCTCCTGTTATTGCTGAGCTGAAAAAGCTGGAGGAGAAGGGCGTTCGTTTGCTCGCCTGTAAAACCTGCCTGAACTACTTTGGGTTACTCGATAAAATTGAAGTTGGTATAGCCGGAACAATGATGGACATTATCGAGCTGCAAAAGGTGGCCGATAAGGTAATCAATCTCTGATGTGTACTGTAAACTTCTGGTCGAACAGCTTGTTTATGCGCTGTTGACAGCACACACAGGCAAACAAAGCAGTAACTTTAGCAGTTATATGTAGTAGAAATGAGTGGATGAAAATGCCGAGCTTATGAGTTTCAGTGAAGATTTATACAACCAGGAATTTATCGATAAGTATTTTAAAGGATGGATCGGTTTGTCGTTCGATGTGCCCGCCAAACCTGAAGAAAGTCCGATGGCTTTACATCTCGAGTTTAACTCCAAGTGTAATGCCACAGCTGCTTTGTTGTTTATTTACCGTTGGCAGGTGTTCAGCGCCGGTAAACGGCTTCGGGTTTCGATGGTGGAAGAAGCTGACGGACAGATCTCCTGCTATTTTTATACGCCGGGGTATCCGTATCGTAAGATGGGTCGGTTTCAGAAGAACATTAACTTCGATAAGCTGCGCCGCTTTGTTAAACTGCAGCAAAAATACCCCGCCTACCAGATTGTGACCCGCTTTGCCGATCAAAACTTTGATGTTTGTGAAGCCGACACCCAAAACATTATCATTTTTCTGGACTCGCTAACTTACCGCAAGCGCGAAAAGGTAGCCAAGGGTGAGCTGGAGTTTGAATGATC
>NZ_JBZQJF010000307.1:0-13199 GCF_059905295.1 Mangrovibacterium sp. | reverse complement strand
TCTCGTAAAAACAGATAAAAACCTCCTTCAGCCAGACCAAGACCTCGTAAAATTAAAGAGAACAGAAACAAGAAAAACAACAAAGCTATGAAACAGAAAATAACATCATTCATGCTGCTTCTTATTGCAGCTCTTTCTGCGTCGGGACAAACACCCGACATGTATCCGCCAACCGTTCCGGAACCATTGGAGCTCACCCCCTTCAACATTATTCTATACATTGTTATTCCGGTTCTGTTGGTCATCTTCCTGATTTATTATCGACGGAAGAAACGGAGGAAATAGGAATACCATCAATCGGAGGGGTAACTGGGGGCTAGCTAGATAGAGACGCACGGCCGTGCGTCTCAACGAGTAAACGGCCGTGCGTCTCAACGGGCAGATGGCCGTGCGTCTTTACGTGCGTTTTTATTCTTCCACAAAATAACGTAGCTGGTCGAGCATGATGGGTACATCGTCGCGATCGATTCCCTGTTTCAGCAATTGCGGCAGGTCTTCGTCGAACACCTTCATAAAGTCGGCCTCGGTAAAGTTGGGTTGCGAAATGGCTTGTTTGTAATAGTCGAGCGCAGCTTTGCGGTTTCCCAAACTCCACTGAACATGCCCCATATTCATCATGTCGTGCTGGTTGGGACTGTTATCCATTAATTTCAGGAAATACTTTTCAGCCTGTTCTTTCTTCCCGGTCAAAAAGGAACACCAGCCAATAGGACGCCACACTTTCCGGTTACCCGGTTTCAGGTATTCCACTTTAAAGTAATACTGCAGTGCCTCATCGAACTGTCCCAACTCGAGCAGGCAGTGTCCTGTATTCAGGTGGTTCGATAAGTTGTCGTGATCAAGCGCCTCAACAGCCTTATAATATTCCAGCGCCTTAAGCGGTTGTTTCAGGTTGCGGTAACAAAGGGCAATCTTCTTGAGGTTCCAAACACGGTTCAAATCAAACAGCTCGGCCTTCAAATAAGCATCCAGTGCTTTTTCGTAGTTCCCCAGTTTTTGGTAGCAGAAAGCTTGTTTTTGGTAAAGCTCACCATCCTGGTTTTGAGCCAGCAGATATCCAAAAATACCGATAGCCTCGCCAAAATGATTTTTCGTGAAATAGTATTCACCAATATTACGAACCACGGCAGTATCTTCCTTTAAGATGCTACCAAGCGTTTGTTTATTGTGAAAATCGAAGCGCCAGCTAAACAAGTCCTCAAAATCGAAGCGCCGCGGGTGCAGCTTGTAAAAACGATACAAATCCTGGATATATTGGTTCGACAGGAAACCGGCCTTCTTCCCCGGGCTGGTCAGTTCTTCATCCTCTTCAATCTCCTGAAACTGATCCAACTCAGCCTGCAGGCCCTGGAACATAAACTCCCGGTTCTCTTTCGGAATACGCTCCATACTCAAACAGAAGGAGTACTTATCGGAGTTACACAACAGGGGTGCCTGGGCAATCACATCAATAAAGCGGCGGGTTAAATCGTCCGATGGATCAAGCACTTTTTCCAGATCAGGATTCTGTGCATAAAAAGGAATAAACCAATTGGCTATTTCGTTGAAAAAAGGAAAGGACTTCAGCATCGCAAATGAGCCCATAAACACATCGGCCCCTTCCATTTGCAGTTCCGAGAATTCCTCCATTTTATTCATCAACTCGGGCGAATCTTCAATCATCTCCTGCCATTCCGGGTTCTTATCCTCCGAGATGCCATCCTCCATCAAACTGTCCAGCTCGATTTTATCGCGCAGGTTTTCACTGATCTTAATCATCTCGGGCATAATCTCATCGCGAATGCGCTGTTGCAGCTTTTCGGTTTCCTTAGCCCGGATCAATTGAATGATAACCCGCTCCATACTATGCTTAAACTCCGGATCGTCATTCAACAATTTCAGTCGTCCGGTAATACCGGCATAATAGGGCAAGCGCGAATCGTACTGATACAAGCTAAGAATCAGTCCAACCAAAGCCCGTTGTTTCAGCACCGGTTCTTCCATTTCGTAAGCATCAAACAGCAGGCTGAATTTCTGCTCGTCGAAGTAACGTTGCAGGCTCAAGGTAACAGCAGTAACCACAAAAGCTTTCCAATCGGGTAATATGGAAGGGCTATTCAGCAATTTACTCACAAACTGAAGCCCTTCGCTGCTAAACCGATCCTGGAACCACAGGTGATAAAACAGGCGATGAATTTGCCGGTGATTCTCGAGCGCTGCTGCCGGGTTTTCCGAGTCGGCTTCCATCCGCGCCAGGAACCCATCAAAATCACTGATAAACTGATCGATAAAAGTTCTCTTTTTTTCGTAAGCCACCGACGAAGCATAAGTCAGGCGAAGCGATTCATTCACTTTATCAGCCAGCTCGTAGGTTGAATCAATCAATCGGCGATAAACCTTTTGTCGTTCCGGATCCTGAATACCTTCCAGCGTATATTGCAACATGTAGTGGTAAGTCTGGTTCAGCTCCCGCCATTCGTCGTGAAACAGTCCTAGCCCATTCTCAGTAATCAGTCGTTCCAGCGAATCAAAAGCAGGCTTCAGCCGCCTCTTTGCCAAATGATTGCAAATGGTCTTATATTGTTTTGTAATTTCCTTGTTCTCCATAAGTGTCTATTGTATGAATAAGATACGAAAATCAGAACTATCAAGAAGTACTCCAAACACAAATCGCCTGACAGAAGTGCAGGAAAAGCAAAAAAACCCATCGATTTCGTCAGGTCATAAGGCTCAACTAAATTTCATTCGACAACACATTTTTATACCTTGTACGAAAAAAAATAGACAAATGAAACACATCGGATCATGTCTTTGCGGAGCCGTTACTTTCGAAATCGAAGGTGATTTCGACCGCTTCTTTCTTTGTCATTGCAGCCGTTGCCGAAAAGATACCGGATCGGCGCATGCTGCCAATTTATTTTCTTCTTCGGCCAGTCTAAAATGGTTATCGGGTGAAGAGCAGGTAAAAACCTTTCAACTTCCGGAATCACGACATTCAAAAAGCTTTTGCTCAAAATGTGGTTCGGCGTTACCCCGGGCAATTGAAGGTGGAAAACGGATAATCGTTCCGGCAGGTTGTCTCGATACCGATATACAGATCAAGCCGGATGCTCATATATTTATAGACAGCAAAGCCAATTGGGACAACGAGCTAGAAAAGATCCGGAGATTTGACCAGCTACCGGAATAGCATCCTTAACGGTTTCGACAAAAGAGCCAGCAATTAATGTAGTGATGCGGGAGATTCTTATTCTCCTTTACTGGAAGACCGGCAACTACAATAGGGATAAAACGAACAATCCCGGTATATGCATCAAGACACACACCGGGATTGTCAAACAGATCCTGCTGCTTAACTATTCAGCAAGCAAGCGTTGAATGAAATGATCGAAGTTCGTTTGGTAAGCAATGTATTTGTCTCCTGTTGCCGGACCGTCAAATCCGGTATGAATCTTCCGAACCTTGCCTTGCTTATCGATAATAATACTGGTTGGGTACGACATGATCCGGCTCAGTTCCGGTATTTTTGCCGAAGCCATTTTATGATCTTCCGAACCATTCATCGCCAATAAAATCGGATAAGGAACTCCAACCGACTTTTTCAACCGCTTAATAGCGGCAAAGCAGGCCGAATCAGTTTTGGCATATTCAAAAGCCAAGCCAACAAATGCTAATGGTTGATCAGCATGGGCTTTGGCATAATCCACAAAGTAGCGTGTCTCGTCGAGGCAGTTGGGGCACCAGCTTCCCATGATCTGTACCACCACCACTTTATTTTTAAACTGTTCGTCGGCCAGTGAAACCAGCTTGCCGTTTTCATCAGGGAAGCTGAAGCTGATACTTTCATATCCATCCTTCAGTGTCGTCAGGCTCTCCGGATCGGGTAATTCATAGGCATCATTCCGGGTTCCGGTAAACGCTTCTTTCCAGGTATTTTTGGAATAAAACTGACCGTTCAGCGTGCTATCGTTCACATTTGCTGTAAACAAGAATACATGCACTCCGTCGAACGAAGACAGTTTCAGCTGATTACCGTCCATCACCCCTTCCAGGTACCGATAGTCGCCGGTTGGTGTACGGAATGTTCCGGTCACTTTACTTCCCTCCTGCTCAAATACACCTTTGGCCCAGCTGTTCTGATCTGTCGAGTCGTTACCAAACAACACTTCCCATCCACCGGTAACATCAACTGTTGGTTGGCTTTTTACAGCAAAGCGCTCTTTTCCGGCAGTGGCATGAAAAGGTACTTTATAGTTCGCTCCAGGCTTGGTATAATAGCCATTCAAATGGCCATCCTCTCCTACTTTGGCCTTAATGTAACTCTCGAATACCGGCATATGAATCGTTACCGAATCGTCGGCATAACTAATTTCATCGACTGAAATAACTTCATCACCATTATAAATCTCCAAGGTGGAAGGTGATGTTACCTTAAACAGGAATGGAATTTCCTGTTGATCCTGCGCATCAAAATAAGCGCGGTATGTTTCGGGCTGTAACTGCTGGCTCTTTGGTTGACAAGCAGCCAGAGCCAATGCTAACATTCCTCCCAAGTACAAACGAATGCTCATAGTTTTCTGTGTTTTATTCGACGCCTAAAATAACAGAAGTTGAGATCGTAAAAAATGAAAGGGATCAGCATTGTGAAAACATAAACAACAAATAACACATCCCATCGCATGCACCTAATAAAGGGAGATTGGATTATCGTTGTTTTTCTATCTTTGTGCTCCTCATGTACACCATTGAAAGTAATATCAGAAGCAAAATGAATGAGCTGGGCCGACTGAAGCGGCCTTTTGTTTTCCTCTTTGATTTTGATTGTCAGAAAGCCCGTGTGCTGGAATGGGAAGAGTGTGCACCACAGTTACTGTGGAGAACACCTCGCCATTCGAACTTCACACCGCAGGCTCAACCCAACCACCCGGTTGTCTGGACAATAAACCCGGTTAGCTATGGCCGTTACCAAAAAGCATTCGAGCAGGTACAGCAACACATCCATGGTGGCGACAGCTACCTACTCAACCTGACCATGCCAACCGAAGTGCAGACCAACCTGAGTTTGGAGGAAGTGGCACATAATAGTCAATCACCTTATTTGGTGTACCTGAAAGATGAGTTTGTTTGTTTCTCGCCCGAGATCTTTGTTCGAATTGAGGATGGACTGATCTCGTCGTACCCGATGAAAGGGACCATTGATGCTAACATTCCCAACGCCGAATCCTTGCTGAAAACAAACCGTAAAGAGCTGGCCGAGCACAACACAATTGTCGACTTAATCCGCAACGACCTGAGCCGCATAGCAGATCAAGTAGAAGTTACGCGCTTTTGCTACCTGGATGAGATCCGTTCGAACCAGGGGAAATTACTGCAGATGAGTTCCGAAATAACCGGTCGGTTGCCCAAGGACTATCAGGCACATTTAGGAGATATCTTGGCTGAATTACTTCCTGCAGGATCAATTACCGGTGCTCCAAAACCCAAAACAGTTGAAATTATAGAAGCTGCCGAGCAATATGAACGCGGATGGTACACCGGTATATTTGGAGTGTTCGATGGCGAACATGTTGACAGTTGTGTGTTGATCCGATATTTGGAACAAAACGGCAAGAACTTTACCTTTAAAAGCGGTGGCGGAATTACCCACCTGAGCGAATGCCTCGAAGAATATCAAGAACTGATAAAAAAAGTATATGTGCCAATTACTGGAAACCATTAAACTGGAAGACGGACAACTTTTTAACCTGGACTACCATAACCGAAGGATGAATGCTGCACGGCGGGAACTTTTCGGTTCAATACCTCCAATCGATTTAAAGGAAATCATCCAGGTCCCGGAAACCTGCATCGACGGACTATACCGCTGCCGGATTGTTTATTCAAAAGAAATTGAAAGCATTGAGTTTATTCCGCAGCAAGAACGGTCGTTCACCAGCCTGAAGCTTATTCATACCGATAAAATCGACTATCATCTGAAATATGCTGACCGAACAAGTTTAAATATGCTTTACGCTCAACGCGGCCAGGCCGACGAAATCATCATCGTTTGCAATGGTGAAATTACGGACTGCAGCATTGGCAACCTCCTCTTTTATGACGGGGAAAATTGGATTACCCCTGCTGCACCTTTACTGAAAGGAACACAGCGTCAAAAACTCCTGGAAACAGGGCATATTCAGGAGGAATTCATTACGGTGAATGACCTTGAAAACTTTGAAAAAGCAGGGATTATCAATGCCTTTTTCGACCTAAAAAACATGCCAATTATCGAAATCAAGAATATTTTCTAAACATTAAAATTAATGTAACCTACTATCCATCAAATGGGTAAACAGCTAACAAAAGCAAACGACAGTTGATATTTCAAGTTTTTTTCGGTCTATGCTTTTCAAGCTATTTTTTTATTCTTTCATTTTTGTATTTTTCGACCATAATAAAACAACTTAGAACGAATGAACAACGCCTTTATGGCTAAGAGGATAAGGAGGAAATCTATATGGCACCCATCAGTAAACCCAGAGTAATTAAGGATTACGAAAAGTTAGAAGATACAACTAAGGAACAAATCAAACTGGAATACCCAAATGGCTTCAGTCAGAATCTAATCACCTTCACCAATAAAGATGGTATGTTGGTGAGTGCATTGCCTTTTGAGACTGAAGATAAGTACTATTTGGTTCGTATGACAACTCAGGAAGCCATCGATATCATTAGCGATGACGAAGATTACGATGACGAAGGAACACTGAAAGATGAAAGTCGCGAAGCATACGAAGACAAATATTCGGAAGACATGGACATCTCCGATGATGAAGAAGATGATGATTCGTACGATGACGAAGATGACTCAGCGGATGATGATGACGACGATGATGATGACATTTAAGCTACGATAAAACAAAAGCCTGGAACATTCCAGGCTTTTTTATTTTATCGGCAATTGAAGTGTGTCATTACAATTGATGAATCACCAATCCTGATCGAAGTTTGGGCTCGAACCAGGTTGATTTAGGTGGCATGATATTCCCGGTGTCAGCAATATGAATAAGCTGTTTCATGGAAACCGGATATAAGGCAAATGCAGCCTTCATGACACCGCTATCAACACGCTTTTGCAGCTCTTCCAAACCTCTGATACCACCTACAAAGTCGATCCTTCGGGAGGTACGTAAATCCTGAATATTCAAAACCGGAGCCAATACCTGTTTCGAAAGGATTGTTACATCCAGCACCTCAATCGGATCAGTATCATTAAAGGTTCCATTTTTGGCAGTAAGCTTATACCAATTCCCCTCCAGATACAAACTAAACTCATGTAAGCAGGAAGGTTTATACGGTTTCGCGCCAACTTTCTCAACCGTGAATCCGGCTTCCAGTTTCAAAAGAAACTCCCCGGCACTTAATCCATTCAAATCTTTAACAACCCGGTTATAATCAATAATTTGCAACTGGTCATCCGGAAAATGAACTGCCATAAAATAATTATAAGCTTCTTTCCCTGTATGGTCCGGGTTTTGGGCCTTTCGTTCCTGCCCAATTCGGGCAGCAGCAGCAGTCCGATGGTGACCATCAGCAACATAGGTAGCAGGAACCTTGGTGGCAAACAAAGCTTCAATATTCTGATTGAGCTCCTTATTGCGAATAACCCAAAAGTGATGACCGAAACCATCTTCAGCAACAAAATCATAATCCGGCTGATTATTGCGTACAACGGCCTCAACAATTCCATCGATTTCCGGAACTGCTTTGTAAGAGAAAAATACCGGTTCGATATTCGCATTCAGATAGCGGGTTAACACCATCCTGTCTTCCTCTTTATCGGGACGGGTAAGTTCGTGTTTTTTGATCACACCATTGTGATAATCGTCACAGGCAGCAGCACCGACAATGCCATACTGTGTCCGCCCATTCATGGTTTGAGCATAAATATAAAAGCGTGCTTCTTCGTCCTCGGCCAGCCAGCCTTTTTGCTGAAATGCCTTGAAGTTTTCCACCGCTTTTCGATACACCTCATCTGAATGGATATCCACTCCCGGCGAACAATCAATTTCGGCTCGGGTTATATGCAATAAAGAGTCTGATTTACCTTCAGCCATTCGGGCTGCCTCTTCGCTGTTCATAACATCGTAAGGCAGGCATGCCAAATCGCTGACAATTTCCGGTGGAGGCCGTAGCCCCCGAAAAGGTTTTACGATAGCCATATCGGGCAATTTTAGTTAGTACCTTCTAAAATAGGAAATCCCAATGAAATGCCCTATATGTTATTTATTCACCCGGAAAGTTTCGTCGCCCTGTTCAAGGTAAGCAACGATCTGTTCTGCAGCGGCAACACCAGCATTGATATTAGCCTCACTGGTTTGAGCACCGATTTTCTTTGGAGTAAAATAATAACGCCCGCTAAATTTTTCAGCAAAAACGGAAGCACAATCCGGTGTAATGTCCGATAAATATTTAACGTCGCTACGCTGCTCCATAAAAGCACACAGATCCTCTTCGTTAACCACTTCCTTACGTGCTGTATTAATCAGAATGGCATCTTGCTTCAGATGCTTCAAAATCGGCATACTCACCGATTTGATATGTTCGCCCCTAGCAGGTACATGAATGGAAACAATATCCGACAGCGCATACAGCTCTTCCAGCGAGTTGGTAACTTCCAAACCTTCAGATGTGGCTTGAGCTTTACTGTAACGTGTATAAACCTTCACCTTCATCCCAAAAGCACGGGCAATACGATGCACGTTACGGGCAACATAGCCGTAACCATGCAAGCCCAGGGTTCGACCACGAAGCTCACCTCCCGACTTTCCGGAAAAGAACTCGCGGATGCCAAAAAGAGCCAACCCAATAGCCAGCTCGGCTACGGCATTGGAATTTTGTCCCGGTGTGTTCATCACAACCACCGATTTTTCTTTGGCATAAGCAGTATCTACATTGTCGTAACCAGCACCGGCGCGAACAACTAGCTTCAAATTGGTTGCTGCATCCAGCACTTCCCGGTCAACCACATCACTTCGGACAATCATGGCTTCAGCCGAAGAAACCGCTTTTAATAAATCTGTTTTGGATTGATATTTTTCGAGAAAGTTAATCTCGTATCCCGCATCACGAAAGACTTGTGTGATTTGGTAAATAGCCGACGAAGCAAACGGTTTTTCCGTTGCTATTAACACCCTTTTCATACCCAGTTTAGTTTTGATTAGAAAAAGAAAAAGCAGGACCCCCATCCTGCTTTTTCTTTATATTTAATTAATGGTTTGCTTCGAATTCCTTCATGACTTCGATCAACGCTTTCACGCTGTCCGCAGGCATGGCATTGTAGATCGATGCACGGAAACCACCAACAGAACGGTGTCCTTTCAAACCAATCATTCCTTTTGAAGTAGCGAATTCGTTGAATTCTTTTTCCAACGCTTCGAAACCTTCAGCCATTACGAAAGTTACGTTCATGCGAGAACGATCTTCAAGTGCAGGAACAGTAGGAACGAACAATTTGTTACGATCTAATTCAGCATACAACAAGTCCGCTTTTTCAATGTTGATTTTCTCCATTGCTTCAACACCACCTTGTTCTTTCAACCAAACTAAAGTTTGCAAACATGCAAAAACAGCGATTGTTGAAGGTGTGTTAAACATTGAACCAGCTTTGATGTGTGTTTGGAAATCCAACATAGTCGGGATTGTACGACCTGTTTTATCCAAAACATCGTCTTTAATGATTACCAGTGTAGCACCTGAAGGTCCCAGGTTTTTCTGAGCACCGGCATAAATCATATCGTATTTAGCAACATCAATCGGACGGCTGAAAATATCTGATGACATATCGGCAACTAATTGTACCGGAACGTCCAGGTCAGTTTTAATTTCAGTACCAAAGATTGTGTTGTTTGTAGTGATGTGCAAGTAATCAGCATCAGCAGGAACTTCAAACGCTTTCGGGATATAGTTGAAGTTTTTATCTTTTGAAGAAGCTACCTCAACAACTTCACCAAAATATTTAGCTTCTTTCATGGCTTTGCCTGCCCATGAACCGGTATTCAAGTAAGCTGCTTTCGATTTCATCAGGTTGTACGGAGCCATCAGGAATTCTAGGCTGGCACCACCTTGCAAAAACAACACCGAGTAACCTTCCGGAACTTTCAGCAATTCCTTAACCAAGGCAACAGCTTCGTCCATCACAGCAATAAATTCTTTTGAACGGTGGGAGATTTCCATTACAGAAAGTCCGGTACCGGCAAAGTCAACAGCTGCTTCAGCTACTTTTTGTTTGGTGTATTCTGGTAGGATTGAGGGTCCTGCATAAAAATTATGCTTCTTCATGGTATGTTATTTTAGGGTTAAAAAATATTTTTAATTCTTTTTTTAATTCTCCGTCTATTCCAAAATAAATGAATCTGTCCAAATTTTCCGATGAGATATATCAGCAAGTTGCGGTTTAAAGCCAGTTGTAAAACATGCTAATAATTCAGATAATCAATCTCATAGATGTTTCATTCATCAATTAAATTAGCGATGCTAAGTTAGGAAACTGCAATTAAATCTCCACCTGAGAATTGTGGGACCACCGTTGTGAAATCCGCCTGGTGGCAAAATTCAATACAATCGTCTAATCCTTTAGCGGCCAAACGTCCTTTTTGAGCTGCTTTTTGAATGTAACCGTTCAGGTCTGCTTTTGCAATCGACCATAAATCCAACGAGGCAGTTACCGCATCACAGATCGTGTCATACTTTCCTGAGGCAAGCAATTTTTCAGCTAAAGCACCGGCAAAAACCGTATCCTCTAAACTAAACCGGTCTTTCCACGATGCGCAAAAAATCAACACCGGCGCGTCCTGATTTATTAACCAATCAGTTAATGCAGTCAAATTCAGAAATGAACCGATAACAACAGCCTTGGAATGGCTGGCCATATGGATACAACGTGTTCCGTTGGTCGTTGAGTAAACAATCTCCTGGTCTTTAACCCGGTCAACTGTAAAGTTGAAAGGGGAATTTCCAAAGTCAGCAAAATCAAGCACATAACCATCGCGCTCTGAGGCAACAATGAATCCTTCTTCTTTCTTTGCTCTTGCTTCGTCAACTGTTGCAACAGGAATTATTCGCTTAACGCCATTATGCAAAGCGGTGCAAATTGACGATGTTGCGCGAAGGATATCGACCACTACAACAATGTTTTCGTCGTTGGCATGCTTAGAATACATGGCAGGAGATAAACAGGTTTCTAACCTGAGTTTAGCGTTTTTCATCTTCAGCTTCAACGTTATTAGGAGCGCAAAGATAAAAGATAATTGACGCCGAGATATAAAAAAGCCCGCCAAATATGAATTGACGGGCAAAGGTTAAAGTAAAGTTGCAAGTTTCCCTCTCTTATTGATTCAAGAAAGGAACTTTTACAATTTTTGCTTTCAGTTTCTTATTGCGTACTCCCACGTAAATCTCTGTTCCAATAGCAGAATAGGCTTTAGCAACATACCCCATTCCGATCCCTTTATTCAAAACCGGCGACTGAGTCCCGGAGGTCACTTCACCAATTTTATTTCCGGCTTCATCAAATAGCTCGTAGCCATGACGAGGAATTCCCCGGTCAATCATTTCAAAGCCCCTCAACTTCCGGCTCACACCTTCAGTTTTCTGAACTTCAAACAGCTCCTTATTTATAAAGTTGTTGCCATTGAATTTGGTAATCCATCCCAAACCTGCCTCAATAGGCGAAGTTGTATCGTCAATATCGTTGCCATACAGGCAATAGCCCATTTCCAGGCGAAGTGTATCGCGAGCTCCCAAGCCAATTGGTTGAATATTCAATTCTGCTCCGGCTTCGAAAATGGCCTTATAAATTTCAACTGCATCCTGATTGTAAAAATACAGTTCGATGCCACCGGCTCCGGTATAACCTGTTGCTGAAATAATAACATCTTTCACGCCGGCAAACTCTCCGGTTGTGAAGGTGTAATATTTTAACTCAGCCAGATTAACCGATGTTAGTTTTTGAAGCACCTGAAGTGCATTCGGTCCCTGAATGGCTAGCTGGCTAATGGCATCAGAAGCATTTTCCAGTTCTGCTCCAAATTTATTTTGCGAAACAATCCAGGTCCAGTCCTTTTCGATATTAGCAGCATTTACGACCAACATGTACTTTTCAGGCTCATAATAATAAACCAGCAAATCGTCAACAATTCCACCTTTACCATTAGGCAAACATGAATATTGAGCCTGTCCCGGTTTCAGAACAGAAATATCATTCGTTGTAACATATTGCACAAGGTCGGCAGCATGTGGTCCTTTCACCCAAAATTCGCCCATATGAGAGACATCAAACACGCCGACATTCTCACGTACGGCCATATGTTCTACTTTTATTCCGGCAAACTCTACAGGCATTTCAAAACCTGCAAATTCAACCATTTTTCCACCTGCATCTTTATGAATTTGATTAAAGACTGTCTTCTTCATGCTGTTATTCTTTTTGGGTTCGTAAAACTATAGCTTAGAATCTCATAAAATTATGAAATATATCAGGAAAAGTTTGTGTTCATTTTTTGTCTCCATGCCCTTTCTGTTGAATACAAGTGAATTTTTTTTATTATTATTGTCTAACTAGAGAATTGAAAAGCCGATTAACTTTACGCGATGAATGAAAATAAATTAACCAGTCTGACTTATTTGGATGAAGTAACTGGTGGAGATCCTGAAATTACCAAGGAATTCATTGAGATGTTTTTTGAACAAATCGTTGAATTTAAAGAGGGACTAAGAGGCTATTTAAGCCAAAAAAAATATAAGGAACTGGGAGAATTAGCTCATAAGGCCAAATCTTCAGTAATGACCTTCGGGATGAATGATTTGGGAGTTCGATTAAAACAGCTCCAGTTAAAAACTCAAAAATTGGAGGAAATCGATACCTACGAGGAACATGTCGTTGAGTTTGAAACCCTCATAGAACAAGCACAAAAAGAACTTTCCGAAGTTTTAGAAGAAATAAAAAAGTAGACACCAAATTGGAGTCTACTTTTCTTTTATACAGTCTTAAATACCAGTCTTTCAGCTTCCAGGTCGATCAAAATTTCCTGATCGGCAGAAACTTGCCCTGCGAGTATTTCTTTCGACAATTCATTCAACACAAACTTTTGCAGTAACCGGTTAACAGGTCGTGCACCAAACTGAGGATCATATCCGACAGATGCCAGCCATTGCACAGCAGCATCCGAAATCTGAATCCG
>NZ_JBZQJF010000306.1:0-14943 GCF_059905295.1 Mangrovibacterium sp. | reverse complement strand
TCAGTTGAAAAATCGTAACCGTCTCCTGCATCGCGCAGTCTCATTGATGAGTAGTCGATATACTCATAGTCAACACTGATTAAGCCTGCTTTCCCAATTACGTATGCAGCACTAAAAATCCCTTTCATTGGGCTCTCAATGCGGTAGTCGTAGTCATAGTATGGAGAACTGGCATCACTAAATGTGTTTTGACCGCTTTCCGCAATATTTGAATACATATACGTATCGAAGCTATCATGCAAATCGTAGTAAGTTGGGGTATGGAATGCTACCCCTAATCTTAAGGCATCAACCGGTTTGAAAATGGCACCTATTTTAAGGTTGATTCCCGTTCCGGTAGTTCTTAAGTACGATTCAAAACCATAGTCGTTGAGTTGATAGGTGAAGTTATTTCCTTCGTAATCTACATTGCTTTCAACAAAGCGACTGGTTTCCTTATAATAAACATCCTGAATGCCAACTGTTGCTCCCAGATAAACTTTGTGGTTTAAATTCGCCGCAAACGAAATGATATATTCATCCAGACTTCCTCTTTGAGAGAAGGTTCTGCGCTGATCATGCGGAAAACTTACGAGGTTGCCAGGATCATCACCCTGATATCTCAACATATCATGATAATGGATTTGATCCGGATCATCGGCATAGGTATAAATTAAGTTGGTATTCACAGCTAAATTTTCATAAGCTTCATCATAAATACCGTTGTCTGCATTAATCAAAAACTGGTCGAGCATAGATGATGTTGCTCCGCTACCGCTTATCAATTTATGCATGTTGAAATCATTCATGCGATTGTATCCCAATCCCAAACTAACGCTAACTAATGAACTGGTTCTGTTAGGTGAGGAAGGGAAGTTCGCAACATAGCCAATATTTGGTACACTTAAGTTGAATTTAGAGTCTGAAGCTTTTGTCCCCAGGTAATTGGCTTCAACGTCCGTATTCCCAAGTTGCGTTGTAATTACAAATTCGCTGCTTCGGTAAACGCCCAGTCCTGCCGGGTTTATACTTGCCGAAGTGAAGTCGCCACCAAGCGCTCCAAATGCATTCCCCATTGCTGCTGCTCTTGCTGTACCTTGTAGTCTGGTATCAGACAGGCGAAGGGCATCAACCATATTTTGTGCAAACAGAGGAGTGCCTGCAAGGAGAATGATAAATGCACTAATAATTTTTTTCATAACTATCTGGTTTTAGCTAATTATTTTCAGGCTTTAACTATCTGAACGCTTTCATTAGCGGCGTCCACCGCTTCTGCTTCCTCCGGAGCTTCTTGATGAACCTCCACCACCAGAGTATGAAGATCGGCTTGAACTACTACCTGATGACCGGTAGCTTGACGAACTTCGGCTTGGTGCACTGTAGGATGAAGAGCTACGGCTTGGCGTACTGTAAGAGGATGAACTACGGCTCGGAGTACTATATGATCTTGTACTGCTGCTTGATCCTCTTTGGTATGTCGTACCAGAATTATAGGTACTTCTGTAGCTGGAACTTTGAGTTCTGGTTGCAGGCTTAGAGTACGAAGAACTGGAACCGGAACTTCTGTATGTATTGTTGTTATAGCTCGAACGTGTAACAGTTCTTGGCTTGGTATAACTTGGTGTATACGTACGTGTTTGAGTAGGTGCACTATAACGAGTTCCATTGGTTGTGCTTCTGGTTGTCGTTGCAGCACGCGTTTGGTTGGTTGACCGAACAGCCGGAGTTTGGCCTGAACGAGTGGTTGCATTGATTGTTGAAACACTTCTTCTGCCGCTTGAGCTAACACCATTTACAGTAGCATCACGGCGTTTGTCCATAATGGTTGCGCTTCGGGTTGTTGCAGTACTTGTACGTGCTGTTGAACTTGAAACAGAACGTCTTGTTGCCGAAGTTCCTGCAACGCTACTTCTTGTTGTTCCGCTAACTGTTCCTGAAGAGCGACGGCTTGATGTTGCATACGAACCTCTTGTGCCGTAAGAGCCATTGCTCACTGTTCCATAGTTTGAACGTCGGTGCTCATATCTGAAATTGTCATTGTAAATCGGGTGAGATGGGTAGTAACCTCCGTAATACGGATAGTTCCAATAACCTCCGCCCCAATAACCACCGCCATACCAGGAACTACCCCAATACCATGGGCTTCCCCAGTAGCTGTAGTAAGGATATCCCCATCCAAAGCCTATACTAAAGCTCCAGCCCGGGTAATACCAGTCGTAATAAAACGGATCATAGTAGTACGGATCGTAATAAAACGGATCGTTGTACCAGCTATAAGGTGAGTAATAACCATAGCGGTGAAAACGATTAATACGGTAGGCAAAGTCTAAATCGTCGCCTTCGTAATAATTATTGATAATATAATTAACGGTATCCGCATTACTTAATGCGGTGGTATCGCTATCGACCATTTGCATTGATGACATATCATAGTGATGTACATCAGCATTTGGGTTGTCAGTGGTAAATACGTGATTTTCATAGGTTTGATTACCACTCTTGTCAATGTTTTGTTCCTGCATTACAAGTGGTGCGGCTTTGGTTGGCTGCAGACTTTGATCAACAGGAACCGGATCTGTCATAACCGGTGGAGGT
The DNA here is from genome assembly GCF_059905295.1 of Mangrovibacterium sp. NCBI lineage: Bacteria > Pseudomonadati > Bacteroidota > Bacteroidia > Marinilabiliales > Prolixibacteraceae > Mangrovibacterium > Mangrovibacterium sp. Next base: position 12,369 of record NZ_JBZQJF010000306.1, on the reverse strand, counting down.
ACATCTCCGGGAGTAAAGTACACATCGTCGTACCTGTCGGTTACATAGTTCCCGGTTGTACAAGCACCCAGTAAAAGTGCTAGTGCCGAGATGATTGTAACTTTTGCTTTCATAACTATCCCTCCTGTAATTTTAAGAATAAATTTATTTACTTTGTAGCCTCTATAATTACATTACAAATAAAGCAAATACCATACCAAATCAAAAGAAATGGCGAAAGAATTAACCCTTAGGGAAGAGAATTACTCGCAGTGGTACAACGAGCTGGTTGTGAAGGCTGATTTGGCCGAATCATCAGCTGTTCGAGGCTGCATGGTAATCAAACCTTACGGATATGCAATATGGGAAAAAATGCAGGCTGAGTTAGATCGAATGTTTAAAGAAACAGGTCACGTAAATGCTTACTTTCCGTTGTTTATTCCCAAATCGTTTTTTAGTAAAGAAGCCGATCACGTTGAAGGCTTCGCCAAAGAGTGTGCCGTAGTTACACATTATCGTTTGAAAAATAGTCCGGATGGGAAAGGTGTTGTTGTTGACCCGGATGCAAAACTTGAGGAAGAACTGATTGTTCGACCGACATCGGAGACAATTATCTGGAATACTTATAAAAACTGGATCCAATCATATCGCGACCTCCCAATCTTGTGTAACCAATGGGCTAACGTTGTTCGTTGGGAAATGCGTACCCGTTTGTTTTTGCGTACAGCTGAGTTCCTGTGGCAGGAAGGACATACTGCTCATGCGACTAAAGAGGAGGCAATGAAGGAAACAGAGCAAATGGTGAATGTTTATGCTGACTTTGCTGAAAACTTTATGGCTTTACCAGTAATTAAGGGCGCAAAATCAGCAAACGAACGTTTTGCTGGTGCCCTGGAAACATACACCATCGAAGCACTGATGCAGGATGGAAAAGCGCTGCAATCGGGAACTTCTCACTTCCTTGGACAAAACTTCGCAAAAGCATTTGATGTGCGTTTTGCGACTAAAGAAGGAAAAGAAGATTATGTTTGGGCAACGAGCTGGGGCGTTTCAACCCGTTTAATGGGGGCATTAATCATGGCTCACTCAGATGATCATGGTTTGGTTCTTCCTCCAAAACTAGCTCCTTACCAGGTAGTGATTGTGCCGATCTATCGGAACGATGAGCAGTTGAATGCCATTAACAATAAAGTTGATGAGGTGATTGCCAAACTGAAGGCACGTGGTATCACTGTGAAATATGACAACTCGGACAATAAGAAACCGGGCTGGAAATTTGCGGAGTACGAACTGAAAGGTGTACCGGTACGTTTAGGTCTTGGACCTCGTGATCTGGAAAACGGAACTGTTGAGGTTGCGCGTCGCGATACCCTGACCAAAGAAGTTGCTCAACTGGAAAATGTTGATCAGTACGTTGCCGATTTGCTGGAAGAAATTCAAACTTCAATTTATAATAGAGCAAAAGACTTCCGTACGGAGAAGACGACCAAAGTTGACACCTACGATGAGTTCAAAGAAGTTTTGAAAAATAAAGGTGGTTTTGTTTTAGCTCACTGGGATGGTACTCCGGAAACTGAGCAAAAAATTAAAGAAGAAACCAAAGCAACAATCCGTTGTATTCCTTTTGAAGGCGAAAAAGAAGAAGGAAAGTGTATTTATACCGGAAATCCTTCTCAACAACGTGTTTTGTTTGCTATTGCTTACTAACATGATTTTTCATACCAGATAAAAGCAGTCAATATTGGCTGCTTTTCTTATTTTTAACAAAAATACCGTGTATGGATGCATCAGCTGAAAAATCTAGTCAACTGGAAATGATTGTTGTTAAATCGAATGTCAAGCAGTCGGTTTATCGCAATACACTTCAGACCTTTAATCTTCTAAAGGAAGCGCTTCGCGAATTGGTCGAAGAGTATTCAGAAACACTTAAGGGAAAAATAGGGGAGGATTCCTTACCTACTTTTCACGAAAAAGGACCTTTTGAAGCAGAGTTTCGTTTGGCAGCAGATATGCTGTTGTTTAGTATGCACTCCAACGTGTTTGTGTTCAACCGGGAGCACCCGGTTTGGAAGACAGAATATGTAAAAAATGAGCCGCTTAATTCGTATTGCGGCATTATTAATATTTATAATTTTTTGTCTGATTCGTTCAAATACAGTAGGATGCAGGATTTGGGCTACCTGATTGCACGAATTTTTATCAACCAGGAGAGCCATTTCTTTGTTGAAGGGAAACGACAATCGGGGGAGTTGGTCAAAGATTTTAAAAACGACATCATATCGAAAGCAAATGTTAAGCAAATTCTGGATACATCCATTCGCTATGCCATTGAGTTCGACCTGTTGGTGCCCCCTTACGACCAGGTTAAGATTGCTTCGGTTGAACAGATGAAGGAAGAAATTATTTACTCGAAAATGAAAACCGGTAAACGTGTCGGTTTTAAATTTAATTCAGACGATATTTAATATGAAGGAGACAATTGTAAAGCGTTTCATTGGATACGCAAAAGAGTACACAACATCCGATCCTGCAAGTAAAACATTTCCAAGTACAACGCGTCAGTTAACTTTTGCTGATAAGTTAGTTGAAGAGTTGAAACAGATTGGCTTAAGCGAAGTTGAAAAGGATGAATACGGGTATGTCATGGCAACTGTGCCTGCGACAACGGATGAGAAAGCACCTGTAATCGGTTTTGTAGCACACGTGGATACCAGTCCTGATTTTTCAGGTGAAAATGTTAATCCAATCATTCGTCAGTACGATGGAGGAACGATTCAGCTAAACTCTAAAATTGCTCTTTCTCCGGATCAGTTTCCTGATTTGCTGGCTTATATTGGCGAAGAAATCATCACAACTGACGGAAATACATTGCTTGGCGCCGATGATAAGGCAGGTGTTGCAGAAATTGTTACCGCTATGGAATTCTTGATTCAACATCCTGAAATTAAGCACGGCAAAATCCGGGTTTGCTTCACACCGGATGAGGAAATCGGTAAAGGAGCTGATCATTTTGATGTTGCTAAATTTGGCGCCGAATTTGCATTTACCCTTGACGGAGGTGAACGTGGTGAGTTGGAATATGAGAATTTTAATGCCGCCATGGCAGCTATTACCATCCAGGGAAGAAGTGTGCACCCGGGAGCTGCAAAGGATAAGATGATTAACGCTATCCATGTGGGACAAAAGCTGGATAGCATGCTTCCTCCTGAACAGCGTCCGGAATATACAACCAACTATGAAGGTTTCTTTCACCTAATCTCGTTTGACGGCAAGGTAGAGCAAACAAAAATGATGTACATTATCCGCGATCACGATCGTACCTTATTCAACCGACGGAAGGAAATGCTTACTCAGGCTTGTATTTTCCTGAATGATGAATATGGCGAAGGAACCGTTGAGTTGGAAATGGAAGACCAGTACTATAATATGCGCGAGAAGGTTGAACCGGTGAAATACATTGTTGATTTAGCCGAAGAAGCGATGAAAGAAGTCGACGTAGAACCGATCATTCGGCCTATTCGTGGAGGTACCGATGGTAGTCGTTTGTCGTATATGGGCTTACCTTGTCCAAATATCTTTGCGGGAGGTCATAACTTTCACGGTCCTTACGAATATGTTCCAGTCAATTCAATGGTGAAAGCAGTGGAGGTAATTGTGAAAATTGCGGAGAAAGTTGTAGGCCAATAAGGAATGCTGGAAACTTTCCAAACATATATCCGGGATGAAAAGCTTTTTGCTGAAACTGATAAGTTGGTTCTGGCAGTAAGCGGTGGTGCCGATTCGATGGTGTTGCTGAAATTATTTCAGCAATTGCCAAATGAATTTTGTGTTGCCCATTGTAATTTTAAGCTGCGAGGTGCCGAGTCAGACGGTGAAGAGGTTTTCATCCGGGATTATTGTGGCGAGCAGGGGATCGAGTTATTTGTTCAGCAATTTGAAACCCGCGAGTATGCACAATTGGAGGGAATTTCCATCGAAATGGCTGCGCGCGATTTGCGTTATACCTGGTTTGAAGAGTTGCGCCAGCAGCTGCAATACGATTACCTGGCAACAGCCCATCATCGCGACGATTTGATTGAAACAATGCTCATCAATCTGAGCCGGGGTACCGGTATTCGGGGATTAAGCGGGATTCAGGCGAAAAATGGCTTTCTTGTTCGACCCTTGCTCTTTGCCTCGCGTGAAGAGATTCTGGCTTATGCGGAAGAGAATAACTTGCCCTATAAGCACGATTCGAGCAACGACGAGCTGGTCTATCAACGTAACATCATTCGTCACCAGATTATTCCCTTGTTTGAAACGCTGAACCCTTCGTTTCGGAAGAATGCCGCTAAAACCGCATCAATATTGAAAGATACGGCTTTGGTTTATCAACAAAAATTGAATGAACTGGCAACCGGATTAGAGGAAGAAGCGCAGGGGATTATCCGTTTTTCAATTGAACAGCTAAAAGAGCTGACCCCTCAGCAAACGTTATTATTTGAGTTATTACATCCGTATGGTTTTAACGCGGAACAGCTTACTGAGATCGTTGCTGCATTAGATGGTGAAGCTGGCCGGATTTTCTTCAGCAAAACTCACCGTTTGGTAAAAGATCGAGCCTACCTGTTATTAACGGGTTTATCTGAGGTCGATGAACAACGTTTCTATATTGAGGAGGATTGTTCATCTTTGAGCGACCCCGTTTCTCTAAAATTGGAAACGATTGCCAAAAGCCCTGCTTTTCGTTTTTCAACGACCCCCCTGGTTGCCGATTTCGATCTTGCAAAGCTCCAGTTTCCACTAATGCTTAAGAAGTGGGAACAAGGTGAATATTTCATGCCACTGGGCATGAGCAACCTTAAGAAGTTAAGTGACTTTTTCGTAGATCAGAAACTTTCTATTCCGGAAAAGGAAGCTGTATGGATCCTCTACAGCGGTAAAAAAGTGGTGTGGGTACTAGGCCACCGAATAGACGATCGGTTTAAAATTACCCCAGATACACAGCAGGTACTTCGAATCTCCATCCAATAATCGTTAAGTATTAAATGCTTTTTATACGGGCTAACCTTACTCGATCATAAAAAAAGTAAGATCAATCTGGGATTGTCGAAGATGTATGCCAAATTGATTTAGTAGAGCATTCTGCATTTCATCATCATTTTTATACGGAATATCCCAGTCGTATTCTTTGTAGTCTTCGCCGTAATACTTGAAAATTTCATGTTTTTCATCGCTCAATAAAGCACATAATTGGGCAATCGTTATGTTATCGGCTTGCAATCTGTCGGGACCGATTTGGTATTTTTCGACTATACCTGGGCCAAAATTGAGTTGTGTACTATTCCCCAATTTGGAATAATCGACAACATTCATCAGTGAAACTACTTGCTTGGAGCTTGTAGCGCTGATATTAATCTTTAATTGGCGGGCGATAAACCGAATGATTGAATCAGGTTGTGTTTCCCAAAGAGTCTGTGGGCATTCGAGCTCGACATTTGTATTGGCCCACTTTGTCGACTCTATTTGTTGTTTCGGTACCCGGTACAATTTGGCAAATAAAGCAGTCAGGCTACCGGCATAACTTACTGTACCATTTTCCTGGTACAGTTTGGTCTGTGTATTGGTTGTGGTGGCTATTCTTAATGAACCTGCTGAATGGGAAATAATAGGTGTGTTTGTTTGGGCAACAGGAGCACTTACAACTTTGGGTGCTGTATAGCCAGCATTGACTGAAAATAGCTCTGTGAATTTCTTATGGGGAGCATTGCGGTATTGAATGGCATATTGGTTGATCTTTTCAAGTGGTAAATCAGCAGGGTGTCCTTGCCAAATCAGATCTCCGTTTGTCGTCAGCAGCACTGCATGAGGCCATCTTTTAATATTAAATTGTCTGACAAGGTTACTCTCCCAGTCCCGAATTACCATCAGCTTAATCGGGTGCTTGGCTGTGTATTGGGCTACAACTTCATGACTTTCGTCCGTAACAGAAACCATGAACACTTTATCAGCCACATGAGGCTGAACCAGCTCCAATTGGATCGTTGCCGGACGGCAAGGGTCACTCCAGCTTTCCCAGAAGTCAATCAATATTAGCTTTTGTTGGTTGAAATCAGTAATCAGGTTCGGCGAGAAAATTTCAGCAACTTTAAATGGAAATTTCTGTGCCTCTGTTTTTAGTGAGCTAGTAAGCAGTAACAGAATGAAACAGAATGATATCGAAACGCCTTTCATATTCAGTTGTTTTATGAAAATCTAACGAATATGCAAAATATTAATTGTATCAGGTTTATGATTCTGAAAAAAAAAGCCCTCGCTAACAAAATTTGATGTGTTGAATATCGATGGCTGAGAAAGATGAAGTGAGCTTTGAAACTCCACCAGGACCACGTTTTATTGATTCGTAACAAAATGTAAAAACCTTTTGCATGTCACATTCAGTAGTCCATTCCCCTGTATTTTAGGCTTATCTCATTATGCCCGTAAAATTGGTTCAGCTACCTCATGGGGTATGTAACTTTACTAAATGTCATTCGTACAAAATCTCCAATAGCATTTATGCTTAATTTTTCGGAGCACTTAAAATGGCGCCGAACCTTTCAATGCCCCGGTCGGGGAATATTAAAGACCACAAATCAATTTAAAACATGGAATTCTTTTCCGGTTGCTGTTTCTTGTTTGGTCCGTTCTTAAAACGATAAATCTTACAAAGCACATTCGGTGAAGGAAGTTGCAAGGTCAAAACTTCAAGATAGTTTTTTAGTATTCACTTAAAATTTAAAACAATGAAGCGAGTTTATTTACTTTTATTAGCTTTCGTTTTTGCAGCGTTTCTCTTCCCTCAATCAGGTGTTGCCCAAGATGAAAAAGGCCATTATTTTGTAGTTACAACCTGGAAATTATTGCCTCCCGCGGATGGCAGTAATGCTCAGCTGGATAGTTTATTTACCGTTTATCATGACAAGGTGGTGGCAAAAAACGATAAAGTTGTTAGTCAGAAAGTCATGCATCATGTCTATGGAGATGATATGCGGGACTGGGTTGTTATTTCGGAATATGCCAGTTGGAATGATATTGATGCGGCCGGCGATGTCTCCAATAAATTGATTAAGGAAGCCTGGCCTGACAAAGCCGAACGGCAGAAATTCTTCAAAACCTTCTTTAAATATGTTCAAACTCACTCGGATGAAATTTACCAGGACATGCCTGGTCTGACGAAATAACTGGATTAAAATCAACTCAAAATAATCCCCGGTCATGAGTCCGGGGATTATTTTTTGGTATTCTTATCTGAAAATAAGAGGTATACAATTCAGCTCTGCTTTTAAAGTCAGGTAGAAAGCAGTAGCGGCTTTCCCGGGTGCACCTACTTTCTCGGAGGAACAGATAATCCCTCGGCTGTGCGTTTTACCGGCTGAATGGTACCGTCGTCGTTAAAGTATAGGTATTCTGCGCAGATCATGCGCTGGCGTTTGCGGTTGGGGCAGGCATCGCCGGTGTCAATCCAGCGGTGGTAGAACAGCAGCCATTGTCCCTTATATTCCACAATCGAATGGTGGTTATTGCTCTCGTTTTCTTGCTCCATAATCACGCCCTGGTATTTCCATGGGCCCAGAGGCGATTTGGAGGTGTAATAGGTTAGAACCCGGTTATTTTCGGGCATGGTGTAATAGTATATGTCATTGCGCTTGAATACCCACGGTCCTTCTCGCTTGGGTTTGTAGCCTCCCATGTCCATTGTTTTCAGATCACCTTTTACGCTGAGGAAGTCATCGTTCAGTACAGCCACCATATAGTCGCCACCGCCATTAAAGTAGATGTAACCTGTTCCGTCGTCGTCGACAAAGATGCAGGGATCGTTTGCATAAGGTTTGCGCCACAGTGGAGCTCCAATGGCATCTTTAAAGGGGCCGGTAGGTGAGTCGCTCACCGCGATGCCGATACCCATCCATTTTGTGCTGTTCTTCGGATTTTCACGGTCTTTAAAACCTGTACCAGCCGGGAAACAGAAATAATACTTGCCGTTTTTATAGGCACAGTCAGGTGCCCATGCAAAGTTATCGGCCCAGGAGAGATCGTCAACTGTGAGGCAGGCACCGTGGTCGGTCCAGTGAATCAGGTCGTCGGTCGAGAAAATGTGCCAGTCCTTCATCCAGAAATCTTCCTGGCATTCGATGTCGTGCGATGCGTAGATATACAGGCGCCCGTCTTTCCAAACGTGAGCTGAGGGATCAGCAGTGCGTATGTTGCTCCCAAAATCCAGCGGATTTTGAGCCAAGGATAGGGTGGTCACCAATGCCACGGCAAGCGTAAGTAGCATTCTTTTGAGTTTCATAGAATATTTATTTAACGGTTAATTTGATGTCGATTAATTGTTCGATATCTGCGAGAGGACTCTCGTTAAGGATGTCAATTCGAATGCCCCGACCTTCAGCATACTTTTTGGCTTGCTCAATTTCGGATTTAATACGATCTGCTACAGAGCTTTGTTGGATGGCGGCCACAGCCTTGTCTCCAAAAACAAAGCCCACCTTAAAAAAGTCATGTCGCGGCAGGAGGTAAAGAATAGCTCTTCGCTTATCTTTAATGCGGAAACTCCAGCCATATTTTTTGCCAGGGTAATTCCATTCTTTTAGTCCTTGCGGGTATTTGACCAGCACCAGTTCTTCAATACGTCTCCACAGTGGGTAGGTTGTTCCTAGCTTCTCTGCTAAGTCGGATGCTGTTGGAGGGATGCTTTTGTTGGTGAAAATGCTGATGTCTTCCATAAGTCAAGGCGTTTTATTCAGGTCTGTCGGTTACGGAATTTAAACTTACATAAACTTCCTGTCCTCGTCAATTTATAGGCTTTCTTTTTTGAATGTATTTCAGACTTATAACTCTTTGATATTTTAGCCTGTTTCCTGATTTATAATGTACAAGAGATCAAAATAGCTGTACTGATTAGTATTGTTTGGATCGAATAAAAAATGTATATTTAGAATCGATTGATAACAGAAATACGACTTTAGTAGATTTAATCCGGATATGCGAGTCTCGGTTAAATCAGAATCTTCAAATTTTTTAGCTTATGGGAAATCTTCGTGATGGAATTAATAAATTAATTTCTTTAGGATGTGCTGATTTCGATTGTATTCTTGAAGTGGGAGCAATCAGACTTGTAAATATCATTAGTCTCTTTGCTGTTAGTATTTTAGCGGTTGTGGCGATTGTGGAGTTCCCGTTTTCAGCAGCTAACTTCTCATACGATATTTTTTACCTCGGTTTATTTACCATTCCGCTTTTCCTGAATTACAAAAATAAGCAACCTGCGGCCAAAGTTACTCTGATTAGTATTTTTTTGGCTGCGATCTATACCGGTACATTCCTGTTGCATTTTGGAGATACCTTCCAGTTTTCCATAATTATCCCGATTGTACTGTATTTTCTGCTGTTTTATAAGGTCAAAGGCTGGGTTTTTTATAGTTTAATGCTAATGGCTCTACTTTTTATTAGCATTAATCTGCGCCTGTTTTTATCGGTGTCTTCATCGGTGTCTCCTTCAGGTTTGATTGATTGGGCTGTTTTTGTATTGACCATTGTTGTTTTTATTCTTTCGCATATCTACTTTATTAATCGAATTAACGAGTCGAGAAAACTGTTGCAGGAACAGTTGAAATATGAAAAGGCGATGGCCGAATTTTCACAGGTCATCCTTTCAAACGAACCGAATTGTATGGATAGAGGACTTGAAATAATCCTGAATGTTTCAACTATTTCGCGTGTTTACATTTTCGAAGTTGATGATGACAAACGTTATGTATCTCAAACCTACGAAGCTTGTGCCCCCGGTGTTAGCCCGCAGATCGATAATCCGATATTGCAGAAAATGGAGATTGAAACCATGATGGCGAGCAGGTGGATGAACCGTTTTCGCAAGAAAAAAGTGATTGCCGGAAAGGTTAAAGATTTTCCTGAAGAAGAGCGGGAAATTCTCGAACCCCAAAATATTAAATCGATTTTAGCGATTCCAATTTATTCAGGTGGAGAATGGCATGGATTTATTGGCTTTGATGATGTTGTTAAAGAACAAGTATGGGGTCAGGAACACATTAACCTGTTAAGAACGACTGCCGACATCATTGGCTTGCATATTGAAGCAGTTCGCTACCAAAACAGAATGGTGAAGCAAAACGAAGAGCTAAAGACATTGAACGCCACAAAAGATAAGTTCTTTTCAATTATTGCGCATGACTTGCGAAGCCCGTTTAACTCCTTGCTTGGTTTTAGCGATTTAATCAATGAGGAACTGGAGGAATCGGACAATCTGATTCTGAAAGAATACTCATCGCTTCTGAATAAAGGCTTGTGGAAATCATTTGATTACCTGAGTAACCTACTGGAATGGTCGCGTATTCAAACTCAGGGTATCGAAAAAGTACCAACCTCTTTTAACCTGTCCCGGTTGATTCAAGAGGTGTCCGAACTGCTATTCCTGCAGGCGGAAAGCAAGAACACCCGGATTACAATCTCAGTGGAAGACGACTTGGTGCTGGTGGCTGATATGAACATGATCAAAGCTATTTTGGTCAACCTGCTTTCGAATGCTATTAAATATAGTAACCCTAATCAGAAGGTTCATGTCGAAGGGAAATCGGACCATGAAATGGTTTCGATCCTTGTGCGCGATAATGGTGTGGGGATGAGCCCTGAATTTTGCAAAACACTTTTCGATATTAATAACTCAGTAAGTACACCGGGGACAAACAATGAGCGGGGAACCGGACTGGGCTTAATTATTACGAATGAGTTTGTTCGTCTGCATAATGGCCAGATTGAAGTGGAAAGCGAGCCCGACAAAGGAAGCGTTTTCTGCGTTTCGTTGCCGATTTGCCGGAATTAGATGACGCGGTATTGGATCGCGGTGCATGCTTTGCCCATTGGCGGTATTATAAAAGCTTCTGCAAACCGATTTTGGGGATTTCGGCTGGTTGAAAACACGCTCGCAGTTTGCAGGAGAATAAACGAGCAATTGGAAACTCTCCCGCAGTTTGCAGGAGCTAAACCTAACGGCTGAGAAATGCGCTCGCAGTGTGCAGAAGTGAAATCGGATCGCTGATCATGCTCCTGCAGATTGCAGGGCCCCGGGAGGACGACCGGCTATGGCTGCCGCAAAGTGCAGAAACATTTTAGAATGGCGGCGAATACTCCTGCAATTTGCGAGAGCAAAATGGACGAACCGAAAATGCCAAAACAGCTTTGCAGGAGTATTTTTGGGGGCCAGGTTTGTTGAAAACCGCTTTGTAAAACGGTTGTTTTACGAACAAATGCTTTAAAATAGGACTGAATGACGCAGTTCGTCCTGCTGACAGTTAGAGTTTGATGTTGTTGATAGACAGAGTTATGGTAAAAAATATAAAACAAAAACTTGACTTTGGGTATAATCGGAGTTAACTTGAATTAAAAACAACTAAAATTGATAAAACCATGAAACAATTATTTATTCCCAGCCTTTATTCAATTGACGAATTAATCAGCATCGGCGAGCGCCTTTTAAGTTTTCTGGAATCCATGCTCGAGTCAGATCCAAAACTGAAGAAGCAATACAATGCTGTAAAAGCTTTGTACAACGAGCTGGTGGCAAATCAGAAAAGTAGCACCGAAGCTCCTCTAACCAAAGAACTGGCCCGGGCCGACGAAATGCGTGACCAGGCATTTCAATGTTTCAAATTTGTATGTATGGGTATTTCAATGACTTTACTGGCCGACGAGTCAGCCAAAGGGAGCTTGTTGTTTGAGGTAATTCAACGGTATGGTGTTTCACTTTACCGCGCTGGTTATAAGGCCGAGACTGCCTTGTTGATTTCCGTGTTTGAAGAGCAGGATAAAGCGGAAAACCAGCAGGCAATGACCGACTTGGGTATTCTGAAGTATTATGAATCGTTAAAAACAGCCCAGCAAGAGTTTGATGCGTTGAATAAACAAAGTGCCGAGCTAAAAGCTGAAGCCGCGAAAACAACCCGTTCGGCATCAGAGATTAGGCCTGAGTACATACCCGAGCTTGAAAAATTACTGGATTTGCACCGTATATATGCTGAGCTGGATGCTGAAAATTATGAAGAAAGTTTTGCTCAAATAGTCGCTTATCTGAAGGAAGTAAATGCAGTAGCCCGTGCACGGCAAACCCGTAAAGAAAACAATTGAACGCAGTTGATGGCAGTTGAGAGAAGAGTAACGAGTAACGAGTAACAGCCCCTGATCTATAAAAGGGTACCTATGACCACAACTTGAAACTTGAAACTTGAAACTCGAAACTCCAAAGATACTTTCACAAAAAAGCCCTCGAGTAAGTCGGGAGCTCATTTCAACAAAAACTAACCTAAAATAAGGGCCTGTTTATTATTCCATTTTCAGTAATTGCATAATCTCGTC
>NZ_JBZQJF010000305.1:0-21452 GCF_059905295.1 Mangrovibacterium sp. | reverse complement strand
TTGAATTCGTACCTAAATCGTCCCTATTGAAAGAACAAAGGAGCTAAAGCACTGCTCTAACTCCTTGATTTTCAATCTGTCGGGATGACAAGATTTGAACTTGCGACCCCTCGCCCCCCAGACGAGTGCGCTACCAGGCTGCGCTACATCCCGATTAAAGTGCTGCGAAAATAAACATTCCGAACATTACTTCAAAATAAAAAGTGCATTTTGACTCGAGAATGTGGTGATAAACTGAATCTATGAGATCTTAAATAATATTGAAGATCTGAATGTTGAAATTAGCAAGCTTAAGTGTATTTTTGTATGAAATTTTAAAGTATAGAAAATGTTCAAGTCATTAGATTTAGGCGGAAGTGAGCCATCAAATACCAATCAAACAGAAGGAGCTGAAAAGGTAAAATGTTTGATCGTTGGTTCTGGCCCTGCTGGTTATACTGCCGCCATTTATGCGGCACGTGCTAATTTAAGTCCGGTAATGTATGAAGGTTTGCAACCCGGCGGACAGTTGACAACAACGACTGAGGTGGAGAATTTTCCAGGCTATCCGGATGGAATTACCGGACCAGCAATGATGGAGGACTTAAAAAAGCAAGCAGAGCGTTTTGGTACCGATATTCGCTTTGGTTTGGCGACAAAAGTTGACTTTTCAGGTGAAGTGCATAAAGTTTGGGTTGATGATAAGAAACTGATTGAAGCCGAAACTGTAATTTTGGCGACCGGAGCAACTGCGAAATATTTGGGCTTGGCAGACGAACAAAAATATGCTGGGGGTGGAGTTTCTGCCTGTGCAACATGCGACGGATTTTTCTATCGTGGAAAAGATGTTGCTGTTGTAGGCGGGGGAGACACAGCGGCTGAAGAGGCGATGTATCTGGCCGGATTGTGTAATAAGGTTTATATGGTTGTTCGTCGCGACGAATTGAGAGCATCGAAAGTAATGGCTGAAAGAGTTCAGAATACTCCCAATGTGGAAATTCTTTGGAAACACCAGACAAAAGGTTTATTGGGTGATGGTGTTGTTGAGGGAGCGACATTGGTGAAAAATAAAGGTGAAGAGGGTGAGGAAGAAGTAACAATCAAAATTGATGGTTTCTTCCTGGCAATTGGACATAAGCCAAACTCTGACTTTGTGGCTGATTATTTGGATCTGGATGAGGTTGGCTACATCAAAACAGTTCCCGGAACTTCTAAGACAAATGTAGCGGGTGTATTCGCTTGTGGAGATGTGCAGGACTCGCATTACCGCCAGGCTGTTACTGCAGCAGGATCTGGTTGTATGGCGGCGATTGATGCTGAACGTTATTTGTCTGAAAAGAATTCGTAAGCAAGAAATACATGCAAATAAAAAATCCCTTCGGAATTTCCGAAGGGATTTTTTTATTTCTTAGGCAATGATCTCTCGATTATATGTGTCCCATTGCTTTGATTTCTTCACCACTGTATTCTCCGGCAGCCAACTTATCGCGTACTTCAGCGAATGCTTTAATTGTATAGGCTACATCTTCCAGACTGTGTGTTGCAGTCGGAATCAAACGTAGAATGATTTCTCCTTTTGGAATTACCGGGTAAACAACAACCGAACAGAAAATCTGGTAGTTTTCACGCAGGTCGACAACAACGTTTGTTGCTTCAACAACACCACCTTTCATATAAACAGGAGTTACCGGCGTGTTTGTGCGGCCAAGGTCAAAACCTTCAGCTTTTAACCCACTTTGCAGCGCGTTTACAATTGTCCACAAATTCTCGCGAAGTTCTGGTTGGTTTTTCAACAATTCCAGACGTTTTTGAGCTCCAATAACTAATGGCATTGGTAATGATTTCGCGAATGTTTGTGAGCGCATGTTATAACGAAGGTAGTTAACAACGTCGCGGTTACTTGCTACGAAAGCACCAATTGATGCCATTGATTTTGCAAAAGTACAGAACAAGATGTCTACTTCTTCTTGTACATGGAAGTGCTCTGGAGAACCGGCACCTGTAGCACCCATTGTTCCAAAACCGTGAGCATCGTCAACCAATAAACGGAAGTTGAAGTCTTTCTTCAGTGCAACAATCTCGTCCAATTTGCCAAGATCGCCCGACATACCAAAAACACCTTCAGTGATCACTAAAATACCACCTCCTTGTTTTTCGGCTAATTTTGTTGCGCGTTCCAGCTGTTTTCTCAGGTTTTCAATATCGTTGTGTGGGAATACATAACGTTTACCCATGTGTAAACGAACACCATCCAAAATACAGGCGTGGGCTTCGCTATCGTAAACAATTACATCGTTACGACCACAAACTGCATCAATAATTGAAAGCATACCCTGGTAACCGAAGTTAAGAAGGAAAGCATCTTCTTTATTAACGAATGCTGCTAAGTCGCGTTCTAATTGTTCGTGGTAGTCGGTTTGTCCCGACATCATGCGGGCTCCCATTGGGTAAGCGAGTCCCCACTCTGCAGCTGCTTTGGCATCTGCTTCGCGAACTTCAGGGTGGTTCGCTAAACCGATATAATTGTTTAAACTCCAGGTCAGTACTTCTTTACCCTGAAATTTCATGCGAGGCCCGATTTCACCTTCCAGCTTCGGGAATGCGAAATAGCCATGAGCCTGCTTCATATACTGGCCGATATTTCCTTTGTTAGATGTAAACTTATCAAAAATATCCACTTCTATTTGCTTTAAAATTAAACGGTACAAAAGTAATTTTTTTTGGTCACTCTCCAAATCTGTTAAATTATACTAAAGCTTTCCTTTTAAAGAGTTTTCTTATTTATTTTAGCCTTCAATTTTTAATAAAAATGTATCTTTGCCGCCATGCTAAAAAGTCTGAAGAAATACGGATTCATAAGTCTGATGTTACTCTTGTTAACAACAGCTTGTGGGGATTTTAATAAGATCGTAAAAAGTACCGACTACGAATTCAAATACAAGAAGGCACTCGAGTATTATGATGACGGGGAGTACGTACGTTCATCTCAGTTGTTAAAAGAATTAGTTAATATATACCGGGGAACCAGCCGGGCCGATGAGGTTTATTATTATTATGCCAAAAGTTTCCTGGGAATGCAGGATTATATGATGGCAGGTCACTGGTTTCGTACTTTGTTGAACGAGTTTCCAAAATCTCAATATGGAGAAGAAGCTCAGTACATGGTTGGCTTTTGTTTTTATCAGCAATCGCCCAATGCGCGTTTGGATCAGCAGGTTACACAACAGGCGATTGATGCTTTACAATTATTCATCAACCTTTACCCACACAGCGATCGTGTAGAGGAAGCTAACCGCTTGATTATTGAGATGCGCGAAAAGTTGGTATATAAATCGTATTTGACCGGTAAACTGTATTACGATATGGAAAACTACAAAGCTGCAACAGTTGCTTTGACCAATTCGCTGAAAGATTTTCCGGATACAAAGTATCGTGAAGAGCTCATGTTTATGCTTCTGCGAGCTAAGTATTACTTGGCAACCAGATCGGTAGAAGAAAAAAAGGAGCTTCGTTTGAGCGATGCTTTGGATGAATATTTTACCTTTGTCGACGAATACCCGAACAGTGAGCACCGGAAAGATGCAGAAAAGTTCTACAAAACGTTGGCTGAACTGTTACATTATAAAGAGGATATTAATTAATATTAGAATATGGATTTCAAAAAGATCAAAGCTGAAAGCACTACAGTTCCACGAGATTTATCTCAATTGGAATCACAAACAGGTAATGTTTATGAAACTGTTATGATTCTTGCAAAACGTGCTAACCAGATTTCTTCGGAAATGAAGGAAGAGCTGAGCCAAAAATTGCAGGAATTTGCTTCTTACTCTGATAATCTGGAGGAAGTTTTTGAAAACCGTGAGCAAATTGAGATTTCAAAATATTACGAACGTTTGCCTAAGCCTACGTTAATTGCTTGCGAAGAATACAAACAAGAACAGATTTATCACCGTAACCCTGCCAAAGAAAACCGCAAGGCGTTATAATAAAATATTAGCCTTTATGAGGCTTGAAGGAAAACATATCATTTTAGGTGTGACCGGAAGTATAGCTGCCTACAAGGCAGCTTATCTTTTAAGGTTACTAGTGAAAGAAGGTGCCGAGGTTCAGGTTGTGATGACTCCTGCTGCCAAAGAATTCATTACTCCGGTTACCATGAGTGCTTTGTCTACCAAACCGGTGGCATCGGAGTTTTTTGCAGCAAATGACGGTACCTGGCATTCTCATGTCGACATGGGACAATGGGCAGACTTGATGTTGGTTGCTCCGATTACGGCTGCCACGATGGGCAAGTTTGTAACCGGAATTGCTGATAACCTGTTGGTAACAACCTATATGTCGGCTAAATGCCCGGTGATGATTGCACCGGCTATGGATTTGGATATGTTTCAGCATCCTTCAACGCTAAATAATCTGGAAGCCCTGAAATCATTCGGAAATATTATTTTGGAGCCGGCCGAAGGAGAACTGGCCAGCGGACTTCATGGTAAAGGCCGAATGCAGGAACCCGAGCGGATTGTTGAGGAAGTTGTTACTTTCTTCAACGAAAAAAAAAAGCTTCTGAATAAACACTTTCTGGTAACTGCCGGACCAACCTACGAGAAAATCGATCCGGTGCGTTTCATCGGTAACTTTTCTTCGGGGAAAATGGGCTTTGCTTTAGCTGAGGAATTGGCAGAGCAAGGTGCCAAAGTTACTTTGGTGAGTGGTCCTGTAAGTCTTCACACGAATCATCCAAATATTAAACGGGTTGATGTTGTTTCAGCACTTGAGATGAAACAAGCAGCCTTGGACATTTTTCCTGAAACCGATGGAGCCATTATGTGTGCTGCTGTTGCTGATTACCGGCCTAAGTTTCCGGCTCAGCAAAAAATTAAACGGCAAGCAAGTGATATGACCATCGAGTTGGAAGCGAATGATGATATTGCAGCTTGTTTGGGGGAGATGAAACAGAAAGGACAGCTTTTAGTTGGTTTTGCATTGGAGACACAGGACGAACAAAGTAATGCTGTGAAAAAAATGCAACGGAAAAAC
Organism: Mangrovibacterium sp.; assembly: GCF_059905295.1. Classification (NCBI taxonomy): domain Bacteria; kingdom Pseudomonadati; phylum Bacteroidota; class Bacteroidia; order Marinilabiliales; family Prolixibacteraceae; genus Mangrovibacterium; species Mangrovibacterium sp. The sequence continues at coordinate 16,439 of NZ_JBZQJF010000305.1, read as the reverse complement.
CTGGACTTCATCGTATTAAATTCCTTGCAGGATAAAGGGGCCGGCTTTGGTGTTGATACCAACAAAATTTCCATCTTGACAAAAGACAATAAAGCGATTGATTTTCAGTTAAAGATGAAGACGGAAGTTGCCCGCGATATTGTTGATCACCTGGCAAGCTGTTTGTAACTAACAGCACGACTTCCGGATTTTTATCTTATTTTTACTTCATTGCCATAACAAACTGCTATGAAGAAACTGAGTAGTCTGCTTGTCGTATTTTTAATCTTCTTTTCCTTTGTCCGTGCTCAGGAATTGCGTTGTAATGTGAGTGTTTCAGCCTCTAAAATTCAAGGGGCAAACCGGAACATCTTCCGTACGATGCAAGCTGATTTGTATGAGTTTATGAACAACCGGACCTGGACAGATCATGTGTACGATATTGATGAGCGGATCGAGTGCAATATTTTCATTCAGTTGGATGAACAAGTTGCATCGGACGAGTTTAAGGGGTCGATGACTGTGCAGTTACGTCGTCCGGTTTTTAATTCGACCTACGAAACAACCCTGCTGAACATTAAGGATAAAGATTTCCATGTGCGTTACCAGGAGTTTCAGCCGATGGATTTTAATATTACCTCTAACAAAGACAATCTCACTAATATCATGGCTTTCTACGCCTATATTATTATCGGTATGGATTACGATTCTTTTTCACCTGAAGGGGGAACGGAATATTTCCAGAAAGCGCAGCAGATTGTCAATAATTCGCAAAGTACAATTTACGAGGGATGGAAAGCCTACGAAAGTGAACGTAACCGGTATTGGCTGGCTGAAAACTTGCTGAACCGTTCGTATTCCGGCTTTCGGCAATGTATCTATCGCTATCATCGCCTGGGATTGGATGTGATGAGTGATAAGCTGGAAGATGGCCGGGCCGAAATTGCCGAATCCTTGAAGTTGTTGCAGCGTATCTACCGGAATAGACCGAATATCTATTTATTCCCGATATTTTTCGATGCTAAGGCGGATGAACTGGTGAATATTTTTTCTGGTTCATACACATCCGAAAAGCAACGTGTATTGTCAATTCTGAATGAGATTGATCCGTCGAACGGGTCCAAATACGAAAAGATTAACGAAGACAATACCTTCAATTTAGATAACTAATAAAAAAATCACAGGTGCTTTTAGAGTTGCATATTTCCAATTATGCCCTGATCGATGAACTGCATATTCAGTTCTACAAGGGCTTCAATATTATTACAGGTGAAACCGGTGCCGGTAAGTCGATTGTACTGGGAGCGTTAGGTTTGGTTATGGGGCAACGTGCCGACCTGAATGTATTGCAGGATAAAGATCGCAAGTGTACCGTTGAAAGTATTTTCAATATTAAAGATTACCGGCTTCAGGACTTCTTTGAAAAAGAAGAACTGGACTATGACGACCAGACGATCCTGCGCCGCGAGATAAGTCCGGCGGGAAAGTCGCGTGCTTTTATCAACGATACGCCCGTGACTTTAAAAGTGATGCAGGAACTGGCTGTTCGCTTGATCGATATTCACTCGCAACACCAAAACCTGGAATTGGGAAACCAATCTTTCCAGTTGAACCTGGTGGATTTGGTGGCGGAAAATGCGACTCTGTTGACCGAATATGGCAAAACATTCCGCGCCAGCCAGAAACAAACCAGGATTTTGCGAGACTTACAGGAAGAGGCCGAAAAAGCAAAGGCTGATTTGGATTATTTCCAGTTTCAGTTTCAGCAATTGGAGGAAGCCAAGTTGAAGGACAGTGAACAAACCGAACTTGAATCGGAACAGGCAACTTTGGAGCATGCCGAAGATATTAAGATGACTTTCGGGCAGTTTGCCGAGGATATGGATGGTGAAGAATTGGGGCTTTTGGTACGTTTAAAGGAGAATGTAAGCCAATTTGGAAAGTTATCAGCTGTCGTTCCTAAGGCTAAAGAAGTGGCTAATCGTTTGGAATCGTGCTACCTGGAATTGAAGGATCTGGTAGCCGATTGCACGGATGTTGCTGAACGTACCGAACATGATCCGGAGCGCATTCAGTTTGTTGCCGAACGCCTGGATATGATCTATGCTTTACAACAAAAGTTCCGTGTAGGATCGGTTGAAGAGCTTTTGCAGCTGAAAGATGAATACGACCAGAAGATTGGACAAATTGCTTCATTTGATGATGAAATAGAAGCTGCGACTGCTAAGTTGGAAGAATTGAAAACGCTGGTTGATACACAAGCTGCAGAGCTGAGTGAACGCCGCCAGGCTGTTGCCGGGCAAATCACGCAATCGGTTGAAGAGGTGCTACAGAAACTGGGGATGATGAATGCTGTCTTCCGTTTGAAGTTTGACGAGCTGGAACAAGCCGGGGCATTTGGTAAAGACGATTTGCGCTTTGCCTTTTCCGGTAATAAAAACGGAGAACCACAGGATATTGCTAAAATTGCCTCCGGTGGTGAAATCTCACGTGTGATGTTGGCATTGAAAGCATTAATAGCCAACAGCAAATCGTTACCAACCATTATTTTCGACGAAATAGATACAGGAATTTCCGGTGAGGTAGCCCTTAAAATGGGAACTATTCTGAAAGAAATGTCGGGCAATGTGCAAATCATCAATATAACGCACTTACCACAGATTGCCGGTAAAGGTGAACATCACTTCAAAGTTTATAAATACGATGAGGAAGAGCGTACCTATACGTCGATTCGTCAGCTGGGAGCCGATGAACGTATTGAAGAACTGGCACAAATGCTAAGTGGAGCCAATGCTTCGGACACAGCGCGGAAAACAGCCCGGGAATTGTTACAATAGTTTTCGTGCCTGCCGCAGAGCCTTTGTACTACGGACGGGCGGATTTACCAGTTGCTTTTCTGAACGTGCGACTTGTCGGATAAACCAGTCAACCCGCCCGATGGAGTTCGCCGCTTATCCGACAAGGTTCAAGGGGTATTCGACAGGGCTTACCTGTTGACCGATAGCCCTCACGGCTCACCCGATTAAATTCACCGATTGTAAGATAAAGTTCACGGGTCACCTGAAAAGATTCACAGTTCGGGTGAATGAACTCCTGTCTCATCCGCCTGAGGCGACAGGTCGTTCGGTAAAGTCCGCGGGTTACCCGATAGAGTTCACGGGTTACCCGACAGAGTTCACCGGTTGTTTGATAATGCTAGTTGGTAGACCGATAGAATTGGCTAAAGCCTCGATTGAAGAATTTCTGTGATTTCAGCCGGGCCAATGTCAGCATGTTCTCCGACTTTGAAGCCCCGTTGTTCGAAGCGGTCAGCAATTTGTTTGATTGTTTCAGTCGGAACGTCATAATCGGGGAGCTTGGTTTTAATGCCCATCTTTTCAAAGAATTCCACGGTTTTGGCAATTGCGGCATCAATGCGCTCGTCGGTTGTGCCGTCAGTAATTCCCCATATTCGTTCTCCGTACTGTAATATTTTAGCCTCTTTGCTTTGTCTTTTTAAATCCATCATGCCCGGTAAAACAATGGCCAGCGTTTGAGCATGATCAATACCATGGTAAGCAGTTAGCTCGTGACCAATCATGTGGGTTGCCCAGTCTTGCGGAACACCCACTGCGATTAAACCATTTAAGGCCATTGTCGCACTCCACATAAAGTTCGCTGCTGCGTCGTAATCGTTTCGGTTTGCCAGTACTTTGGGGCCTTCTTCCACTAAGGTGTGCAGAATACCTTCCGCCATGCGGTCTTGCAGAGGTGCATTAACCGGGTAGGTGAGGTATTGTTCCATGACATGAACGAATGCATCAACAACACCATTGGCAACCTGCCGATCCGGAAGCGAAAAGATAACCTCGGGATCAAGAACTGAAAATTGTGGCATTACCAGTGGTGACCCGAAAGCCAGTTTTTCCTGTGTTTCAATTTTAGATACAACCGAACCTGCATTCATCTCTGATCCGGTGGCCGGAAGAGTAAGCACGGTACCAATAGGCAGGGCCTTGTTGACTTCCGCATGCTTGGCTAAAATATCCCAGGGATCGTCGCCTTCAAAACAAAATGCAGCTGCAATAAACTTTGTTCCGTCGATAACAGAACCACCGCCTACGGCCAGCAAATAATCAATTTTTTCTGCTTTACAAAGCGCAACGGCTTTCATTAGTGTTTCGAATTTCGGATTGGGCTCAATGCCACCAAATTCAAGTACTTGTAATCCTTTTGTGGCTTCTTTTACCTGATCGTAAACGCCGTTTTTGAAGATACTTCCTCCACCGTAGGTTAACAGGATTTTGCTGTCGGCAGGAAGTTGGTCACTAATGTTGGTGATTTGTCCTTTCCCGAACAGAATTTTGACGGGATTTTGGAAAATAAAATTGTTCATGGTCTAATACTTTGTTTTCTAATGTCTATTGTCAAAGTTATAAAATCGTAAGTATTCTATCCGTTAATAACTGAGTTCGACCTTAAAATATTTTCACAGAAAGTCATAATTGCGTCCGGTTTTTATTTAAAACTGCGAAGTCATAACGGGTTATTTCGAGGAGTTTTAAATAAAAAGATGGTGTGAGAAGGACTTTCCCTCTTAGGGCTTTGCTCTTTTTGTCATAAACTTCCTCCGATTTTCTTGAATTATCCCGATAGTACTTCGAAAACCGGTGAAAGTTTCTGATCAAAAAGAGCTAAAGCTGTGAATCATTTTAAAATCGAACTCAGGTTAATAAGTTTTAAAGCCTTAATTTTACAGGAAAATAGTTTATATGGAATTTCCCGGAAGAGAAGAATTAATTGATCGTTACCAGAAATATTCTGACGAAGAATTACTGGCCGTTTTAAAACATGCACAAGACTATCAAGAGCTTGCTGTTGAAGCTGCGCGGGAAGTTGCAGAAAGCCGCGGAGTGGATATTGCTTCAATTCAGAGCCAAACGCATAAGCATCGTCCCAGTATTTTTCCGGGCTTTGCCAATGCGGAGAAAGCGATGAAGTTGATCAAAAGTATTCAACGACTCTTCTATTTTGTGGCTTTAATTCCATTTATCACAGGTGCTTTAAGTTTTACCGATGGTTATCCTTCGCTGGCTTTGGTTTACGGCGGTATTGCCATCCTCTGGGCAGTAGTTGCTTTTTTAGCTGTAAGTCGCAAAAGGCATCAAATGGTGCTGCTGATGTTTTTACTGCTTATTTTCATGCTTGTAACGCGGTACATGACAGCAGGCTTTCCTCCGGCTGTTCAAACGGTTGATTGGGTGGTGTACGGAATTATTCTGGTGGCGATTCTTTACTTACTCGTTTATTTCAAAATTTTAATCCGCGATTACTTGTCAAAAGACTAATGCATAGCGGCAGGCTGTGTCGCTTTCATATTTCTCTGTTTACCTGCCAAATTCGGTTACTAGTCGATTTACCCTCGATGGCTGTGTCCAATCATCTTACCTTTGAGACATAATTGATTGATATATGCGTCTGATCACTTCTATCTTATTCGTTTTCCTAGTCGGATTTTCCTTTTCAGCTTGTCATTATGCACAAGTTAAGGATGAGGAAGAGATGAGTGTTCCCGTATCCGAATTTAATAAGGTCTTTGTAAAAGGGAATTTCACGATTAGGCTCGAGCAGAGCGGTCGCCCCGGCGTGCATATCCGGGGGTTAAAAGAAACACTCGAAACAATTGATGTTAACAGCGATGCGGAATCGGGATGGCTGGAGTTGAGAAGAGATCGGTTTAGTCTGAATAGCCCGGAAGTTATTCTTCAGTTTAGCGATCTTGAGAAGATTAAAATTGAAGGTGGGGCAACCATTGAAACGAAAGGGTACCTAAACTTAAACGAACTTGAGGTGCAGGTAGAAGGAGGAGCGAATATTAAATTAAAAATGAAAGCGGACAAAGTAGATATTAGTGGTGAAGGAGGAGGCGTGTTCGAGCTCGAAGGTGCTAGTCCGCAGCTTTCGGCAAGACTTTCGGGAGCTGCTTATCTGAAAGCAGCAGATTTTACGACTGATTCAACTTCTGTTCAGATTGAAGGGCTGGGCTTTGCAACTTTGCATGTAAACAAGTATTTGAATGCTCACCTTGAAGGATTGGGGAAAATCAGTTATTCCGGTGATCCTGTGGTTGATCAATCGGTTGACGGACTTGGAAAAATAGAACGAAAATAAGGCTTCAATTCACGTTAAATAGTTTTTGTGGAAGGTTTCGGATTGGCGAAATCTTCCTTTTTTCTTTTCTAAAATACCCCTCTTAGAGATTTTTAACTTAGATTTTTTAATCATTATTGTTATTTTTGGGTTTCACGCGTAAAATTCCGAAAAATATTAATTGGAAAAGTAATCTTATATATCTAAAAAAGAGTTGTTTATGAAACGTATTTTATTAGGAGTTGTATTCTTGTTGGGGGCGTTCTCCGTATTTGCGCAGGATGCAGCAGAATTGATTAATCAAGGTAATGATGCATTAACGGCAAAAGATTATGCCAAAGCGTTCGAATTGTATGATAAAGCAATGAATAACCTTGGTGATGTACAGGTTGACGATGCGATCAACTTCAATATTGGTTTTGCAGCTATGCAAGCTGAAAAGTATGATGCTGCCGTAAAATATTTCGACAAAGCGATTGCAGCTGATGCTAACAAAGCTTCTGCACTGGAGTTTAAAGCTAACTCGTTAGCAAAACTGAATAAAGATGATGAAGCGATTGCAGCTTATAAAGAAGCGATTACTGCAGCCGAAGCAGACAAAGCTCCTGCATTGAACTATAACGCTGGTATTGTTGCTTACAAGGCTAAAAAATATGCTGATGCTGCTTCTTTCTTTACTGCTGCTGATGCTGGTGGTTACAACAGTGAAAATGCCATTTTCTACAAGGCAATGGCGCTTCGTAAGTTGAATAAAGACGATGAGTTCAAAGCTACTTTGGAAGCTGGTGCTGCTAAATACCCGGGTAACGACAAAATTACCGGTGCTTTGGCAAACGTTTATGTTGGTGAAGGAAACACATTGTATAAAAAGGGTGTGAAAATTCTGAATGGTGCCAATCAACAAGTTCAGGCCGGAACAATTAAAACAACTGATGAAGCTTACACGAAAGCTGTAGCTGATTCAAAAGTTCAGTTTCAGGCTGCTTACGATGTGTTGCAAAAAGCAACTGCATTGGATGCGGGAAATGCGAATGCTAAAAAATTGATTGAAGCTTGTAAATCGGTTTTATAAGACGTCTTCATCAAAATATTGTGAAGGGTGAGCCATCGGCTTGCCCTTTTTTCGTTCGATGGGGAGAGTCTGTTAATTTTGTTGGCGAAAATAAATGAACCGCTCAATGAAAAAAACTGCCTTACTAATTCTCCTTGTTTTTGCCCAGTTTATCTCTATGGCGCAGGATCAGCGTCCGTTTTATCTCTGGGGAGGTGTTGCTGCTACCGTCAATCTTGCTTCAAACAATCAATTTTGTGCCAGTACCAAAACATATTACCGTACAAACGACAGTTTTCGGGAAATGAGCTATTTGGATTTGAAAGTTTTGCATCGCTATGCCGACTGGTTTAAATTGGGCCTTGGCTTCCGTTTTACACAACGGCCAAAAGTTACAGGAGACGATTATGAGTATCGTCCGCAGTTAATCGGTTCTTTTTCTCAACGGTGGAATAAGCTGAAGTTTCGTTCCACCTTACGCCTGGAACAACGCTGGTTTAAGTACAGCCAAAATCATCAGCGCCTCTATCAAAATTTCTTTATAGACTTTCCGACAATGAAAGAACAATGGCTGCGTCCGATTATTGGCGAAGAGTTATTTGTCAAATTCAATCAGGATAATTTGCATTTAGCGCGTATTTATGGCGGAATGGAAGTTTTCTCAGCTGCGCATTGGGCAGTCGATTTATTTTATGTGTGGCAAAGTTCTCAAAAGACTGCTTATTGGCTTCAATCAGATGTGGTGTATCTAAATATGAAGCTTAAAATCTGATCAGAAGGAATACCGCAAGCTAATGCGACTTGCGAAATTGCGGGGCATGGCTGGATAATAGTACCGGGGCTGTTGGTTGCCGAAGGATGAAGCATTAATTAAAACCATCGAAGCATAATGCTCGTCCAGCAGATTCAGAACCGAAGCTGTACAATTCAGTTCGAGCTGATTCCAGTGCTTTTTATAGTTGGCCGTAATGTTTATCACTTGCCAGGCATCGGCATAAATACTGTTGTCGTCGCGAAGCGGAATTTCCCCGTTATATTGATATTGAATCAGCAGTTGGAGCTTTTGTTTCCAGTCCGAATCGAGAGCCAGATTATAGCGTTGTTTCGGACTGCCGGTTAAATCATTGCCGCTGTAATCCTTGTTGTCGTCCACAAAGCTTTTAAAGGTATAAGGGCTGTAGTTTCCGCTACACTGAAGTTTGCTTCCCCAGTTTGGACGTTTTAACCAATGGTAATTCAGGTTGAGTTCAATGCCTGGATGTTCGGTTGTTCCGGCATTAATTCCCATGTAAGCATCTTCTGCAGTCCTGCGGGCAACCAGCAGGTTTTTAATTTTCATATAATAAACCGAAAGGTCGTAATACAAGGTCGTACCAATGTTACCGCGGCTTCCCAATTCGTAATTCCAACCGGTTTCAGGCTTTATGTTGGTGTTGAGTTGTCCGCTGGGAAGTAAGGTTTCTTCCAGGCTTGGAGGTGAGAAACCGTGGCTTACTGTACCGTAAAGGGCAATTGTTGGCGACAAGGAATAGCTCGCAGCAAGTCGGGGAGAGATCACCGGATTGAAGCGATGCGAAGCCGATTGATCGCCATCGATAGTATACAGATCGTGATAGCGGTAGTTGGTAATATTCAGGTTAACACCTCCTGTAAGGCGCAGCTTCCTGGTTGAAAAATTAACTTGCCCAAAGAAATTGGCATAGCTGCGTTTCTCCCGGTTATCGCTTAACGGAATAAAATGATCGGGTGCTTCAAAGGTTTGCCAGTTGTAGTTTTCCCAAAAGCTTTCGTTGCCCAGAGTGGTGGTTAAAAGCCCGCGGTTTAGCTCGTAGATTTTTTCTACCAGTACGCGAAGTCCTTTATAGTTGTCATCTTCTTCCAGGTAGTTAAACGGTCGTAGCTCTCTCATGGCTTTGCGCTGGCCAAAGAGGCTGATCGTACTTGTAAAGCGGTTGCCCCAATCTGATTGTACTGAAAGACCGCCAAGCTGCTTTTGATAATCCTCGTAACCTTTGACGGAAGCCCAGTTTTCGGCAGCTGCCCGCGGATTATTCTGAAAAGTATCCCAATCAACTGAGCTGGGAATATAAGCTTTAAGATCGGTTTGTAGTAAAATGAGGTTAAACTGGTGATCGCCGGCCTTGTATTTACCCACATAACTGAAGTTTGTGCGATCGGTTTCGTTGTTCTTGCGATAGCCGTCGGCCTTTAAACGATCTACAAAAAAAGCATGGCTCCAATTGGCATCACTCAACCGAATGCCGGCTTTATATTGTTGTCGGTTATAGCTTGCCAGGCTTGCTGTTGCATAAAATAGATTGGTTGGCTTGTCATCAATCCGAAGCAGGATCGTACCTCCCAATCCGGAGCCGTAATAGCCCGATGCAGGCCCTTTAATGATTTCCAAATGATCGATCAGGGAAAGGTCTATATCTTCGAGAGTCGTTTCACCGGTTCCGTTTGTCAAAGGGATGTCCTGCAGATAAGCTCTCACCTTGTTTGATGCATAAGGCGAACGACTACCGATTCCGCGAATGGTAATCCGGTTTGTATTTAAACTGCCACTTTGCATATACACTCCGGGAACCTGGTTGATCGAATAATCGATTTGCTGTGCCGGAACAGCCTTCAGCTCAGTGTCAGAAATTAGCGCAATAGCACCGGGGATTTTCGTTAATTTTTGAGCATAACGAAAGGCCTGTACCCGGATTTCTTCAACACGGATCGTATCGTCAAGAGAATCGTTGTTCTGCAGGCTGGGGGTTTGCGCGTAAGCCGGCTGAAGCCCGGTTAAAGAAAAGGCTGCCGAAAAGAACAGACCGTTAAGTAACCGTCTTAATCTTTGATCTTTTTCGGTTTGCAGAGTTTGTCTTCTTTTTTGGCTAGGCTTCCGCACTTTTTACATTTGTATTTCGGATTTTCCGGATCTTTGTAGTCGTCTTTTTTACAAGCTGTTTTTCCCATTGTTTTGTTCCTCGCTTTCTAATTGTTTTCACGGGAACCTGTGGTATTAAAAATCCTGTTCCCGATGAGTAAGAACAACGTTAAGCTTGAAATTGTTTTTCAGATGGTTGGCCATTTGTTCAGCAGCATACACCGAACGGTGTTGACCGCCCGTACAGCCAAAGCTTACTGAGAGATTGGTAAATCCCCTTTTTTGATACACATTCACCGACTGATCCACCAACGCATAAATGTGTTTCAAAAATTCGGCCATATCCGAGCGGCTTTCCAGAAAATCAATCACGTCCTGATCTCTTCCGGTCAACTGTTTATATTCGTCGTAGCGTCCCGGGTTGTGGATAGCACGGCAATCGAAAATGTAACCCCCGCCATTACCCGAAGGATCTTGCGGTAATCCTTTTTTATAGGAGAAACTTGCAACCCGGACAGTCAATTCTTGTTTCTGCTGACCAATTTCACGCAGGTATTCCGATTCCGAAACAGCTCTTAGAACTTTGAACAGCTCATTCAACTCAACCGGTATGGTGTGATTTTCCAGTAAGTAGGCCAGGTTGTCGAGGGCAAAAGGAATACTCTTCAGGAAATGTTCCTTTTTCTCGTAAAAGCCGCGGAAACCATAAGCACCCATTGCCTGCATAATCCGGATAAGCACATATCCTGAAAAGAATGCTTTAAACCGATCGCGTTTCACGTCCTTGTACTTTTCCAGCTCGTCGAGGTAGAAGTCGAGCAGTTCATTCCGAATGTCTTGCGGAATGTCGGCTTTGGCATCGTAAAGCAGCGAAGCTAAATCGTATTGCAAAGGCCCTTTACGACCACCCTGATAATCGATGAAGGCTACCTTATTATCGCGAAGCATGATGTTGCGCGACTGAAAATCGCGGTAGAGAAAATAATCGCTTTCGGCTTGAAGTAAATATTGGGTGAAGGTCTTGAAATCGTCTTCCAGCAATTGTTCGTCGAACGGAATTTTGGCCAGTTTTAGGAAATAGTATTTGAAGTAGTTCAAATCCCACATCATCGATTGCTCATCGAAAGCAGATCGTGGATAGCAATACGAATAATCTATTCCCTGTCCTGCGGAAATTTGCAGTTTCGGTAAATCCAGCAGAACGCGCTTGTACACATTCACCACCTTTTCCGAAAAGCCTTCCCGTTCGCGCGCCTTACTCAGATAATCAAAGAGTGTCAGGTTGCCTAAATCTTCCTGCAAATAGCAAGTCTCAGCATCGTTAACCGCGTAAATTTCGGGTACCGGCATATTTTCGGCAAAAAAATGCTTGGTGAAGGCAATGAAAGCCTGGTTTTCCTTCACGTCGGCATTATGCGCACCAATGGCATGATGATTTTTACTCTTAATGCGACAATATTCCCGGTACGACCCCGAGGCCGGTAATAATTCAAATGCGGTCATTTCTTCGCCGAAATGCTTTTCGTATAAGCGAATAACTTCTTCTTTGATCTGTAAATCCACGTGTGAATGCTTTTATTTTTGTCTCTTAAATCTATCAGTTAAAACCGTCTTATCGGATTGATCAGACGACTAATGTCGCAAAGTTAAAAGAATTTGTGAGCGGGTAGGGGAAAAGCTGTTTTACTTCCTGTTTTTCAAATGAGGGCTAAAAACTGATATTTATCACTTAAATGTCCGAATTAGATATCAAAATTCAAAAACATGCTGCTCAGCATGTTTTTTAACATTGGGGTAACACTTGTTTGTGTTTTTCAGCATATCTTTGTCGTAGATTTTATTTCATAAGTTTAGGTTTGATTAGTTTTATTGGTTTAGTTAGGTTTGAAAAGGGTAGATAGAGATCTACTCTTTTTTTTGCTCTAAACTGAAGGAGTTTGGGTTTCGAGTTCCAGGTTCCAAGTCTCAAGTCTCAAGTCTCAAGTCTCAAGTCTCATAAGATAACCTTATTCCATTATTTAACCTTAGTAGAATATCGTACCACTCTGCATCCCTAAGCTTATTCCCTTATTTTAGTCCGTTTTCTCTGAGGTAGAGACAGTTTTGAGTTCCAAGTTCCAGGTTTCTGGAGTAATAGGACAGTTGTCCCGGGAAGCGTTTAAGCAAGTTAATAAGAAGAAAATCCACAAACTTGAAAACTGATCCTTTTTGAGTGGACGGTTTGTGTAAGGATGTCGATGGATGACTTACCCCAAAGAATTAGCCTTGTCTGAAATTTTATCCCCCGACCGTCGCCTTGATTCCTTGTTCTGCAAAAAGGCGTGTCGCCATTTCTAGCTGTTGCTCGTTGGGGGGCGACAGATTCAGCGCCTGGTATCTACTTCCCAGTTTTTGATGTTTTCCTTTGGCAATATCGTGGTAGGGCAGAAGGTTTACTTGCTTTCGTTCCCAGGGAATCGATGCCAGGAAAGCAGCTTCATTCTGAATTGTTTCTTCATCAGTATTCACGCCATCGATAAACGGAATCCGAATAATGAAATCGCATCCGTTTTCAGCTAACAGGCGAATATTCGAGAGGATCTGCTCATTCGGCACACCTGTGTATTTCCGGTGTACTTCAGAATTCCATGCCTTCAGATCGACCAGGAAAAGCTCGGTACGACTGGCAACATCCAAAATCACCTCAGGCTTCGCAAACAAGGTTGTGTCCACCACCCGGTGAATGTCCCGCTCACCACAACGATCGAGCAATTTAATCAGTTTACGGTGATGCATCAAAGGTTCTCCTCCCGAGAAGGTTACACCACCTTCTGAATGGTCGAAAAAGACAGTTTCCCGTTCGATCACATGCATCAGTTCTGCTGTAGAATATTCCCGACCCGACATCTCGATGGCTTTTGTCGGGCACACTTCGGCACATTTTCCACACAGGTTGCAGAGTTCCGCATCGGTTTTAATACCATCGGGTGTTAGTTCCAGTGCATTGTAGGGGCAAATTTCAATACATTTTACCGCGCCAATGCATTTCGAAGCGGTGTACATTTTCTGTGCATTGCGGTTAATACTTTCGGGGTTGTGACACCACACACAGGACAACGGACATCCTTTAAAAAAGATGGTTACCCGAATTCCGGGTCCGTCGTTGATCGCATATTTTTTTATGTCGAAAATAAGTCCTATCTCCATTTTGAGTATTCAAGTTTTAGAAGATTAGGACGCGATTGAGAGCGATTGACGATGGAAAACAATTGTCTTCTCTTTACAACAGCCTTCAACCGCGTTCTTCTAATTAGAATGATTCGTTTTCGGTTCGGTCAATCACTTCTTGTTGCAAGTCGGTATTCATATCGTTGAAATAGTCGCTGTAACCGGCCATGCGTACCAGCAGGTCTTTGTAATCTTCGGGGCAAGCCTGAGCCGCCAGTAAGGTTGCTGTATCCACAATGTTGAACTGAATATGGTGACCTCCCATTGAAAAATAGCTGCGGATTAGTTTTGCCAGCTTGGCAATATCTTCATCGCGCTTCAACAGGCTCGGTAGAAATCGTTGGTTTAGCAACGTCCCGCCCGATTTGGTTTGATCCAACTTAGTTAACGAGCGAATTACGGCAGACGGTCCGTTGGTATCGCAACCATGTGAGGGTGAAGTTCCATCGGAAATCGATTTTCCGGCCAAACGGCCATTTGGAGTTGCGCCCATTACTTTCCCAAAGTAAACATGGCAGGTGGTCGACAACATATTGAGATGGAAGGTTTCGCCTTTGGTGTTCGGTTTTCCATCAATCGCAGCGAGCAAATCATTGTACACCTGGACGGCGATCGAATCGGCATATTCATCGTCGTTTCCAAAGAAAGGCGTATTATTCAAAATGGTTTGCCGCAAAATTTCGTCTCCTTCAAAATTACGTTGAATGGCATCCATGATCGTGTCCATACTGAAGGTTTTCGATTCGAAGACATGCTTTTTCAGTGTGCTCAAGCTATCGGTTACTGTACCCAGCCCGGTACATTGAATATAGTTGGTGTTATAGCGAGGACCTGCATCGTAGTAGTCACGCCCTTTAGCAATACAATCGTCCATCAGAACCGACAGGAGTGGAGCGGGGGCGTATTTGGCAAACATCCGGTCGATGTAGTTGCTGACGCGGATCTTTTGATCAACAATGAAATTCAGTTGCTGCAGGAAGGCACCGTACAATTCGTCGAATGACTTAAACGCGCACGGGTCGCCGGTAGCAATACCCACTTGTTTCCCGGTTACCGGATCATTTCCGTTGTTCATGGTTACTTCCAGAATTTTAGGTACGTTCAGATAGCCAGTCAGAATGTAGGCTTCCTTTCCGAATGCTCCAACTTCAATACAGCCACTGCATCCACCTTCGCGGGCATCTTCAATGCTTTTCCCCTGACGTACCAATTCCATAATGTAGGTATCCGGGTTGAAAACAGAGGGGTAGCCATGTCCCTGACGAATGACTTTGCAACCTGCTTTCAGGAAACGTTCGGGTGTTCGCGAACTGATGTGAATGGCGCTTCCCGGTTGCAAAATATGCAGTTCCTCAATAATTTCGAGCATGATGTACGAAACCTCGCTGGTGCCATCAGAGCCATCGCGGCGAACACCGCCAATATTGAGGTTTGTGAAATCGTTGTAAGTGCCACTTTCTTTGGCGGTAATTCCCACTTTGGGAGGTGCCGGTTGGTTGTTCACTTTAATCCAGAAACAACAAAGCAGTTCTTTGGCATCCTCGCGGTTTAATGTGCCTTCGTCCAGTTGGTGGTTGTAGAAAGGTTCCAGATGTTGGTCAAAATGTCCGGGATTCATGGCGTCCCAACCGTTCAATTCTGTGATGGTTCCCAGGTGAATCCACCAGTACATCTGAATGGCTTCCTGAAAAGTTCGCGGTGCATGTGCCGGAACCCAACGGCAGACTTCTGCAATTTTTTGCAACTCGGCAATGCGTTTCGGATTGGTTTCCATTTTGGCCATTTCTTCAGCTAAATCAGCGTGGCGTTCTGCGAAAAGGATCGCTGCATCGCACGAAATGGCCATAGCTTTCAGTTCTTCCAACTTATCCGTGGCCTCCGGATCGTTCATGAAATCCAGCCTGTCGATATGAGTCTGAATATCTTTTTTGAAGTCCAGCAATCCTTTTTTGTAAATCTTTCCGTCGAGTGCGGTATGCCCGGGTGCCCGTTGTTCCATGAACTCGGTAAACAGTCCGGCCTCATATGCAGCTTGCCATTCTTTAGGTACGTGTCCAAATATCCGCTCACGTATTGTACGGCCCTGCCAGTATGGAATAACTTCGCGTGCGTAAGTGTCAATGTCTTCCTGCGAGATGGTATAGCGTTGTAGTTCACGGGTATTCAATACATTCAGATCTTCAACACTGTGGCAAGTCAACTCCGGGAAGGTCGGGACGCACTTGGGTTTTGGTCCGCGTTCACCAACGATTAATTCGCCGTCACCAATATAGATTGTTTTCTTTTGGCAAAGCTCCATGAAATTCATGGCCCGCAACACAGGGATCGAATACTTGCCGTAGTTTTCTTTATAAAATGCTGTTTCAAGCAGTGCTCGTTCAATGTCGAGAGAGGGCTCGGTGTCTACGCTTAGTTGGCGTAATTGCTGAATCCGTTCATTCATTCCGGGAGCCTTATTCATATCACTGCTAAAATTGCTTGATGAACGGGCAGTCCGTTCGGGTTCTTTATTGATGGTTGCTGAATTCATTTGGTTCTCTTTTTCTGTTAATGTATAAAGCCTGTAAATTCATCACGTACGCAAAACGTGCACAACGTATTTTGATGATAGAAAATAAAGGGAAATCTCCTGTTTCAGCTAAGTGAAACAAGTTTCGAAATCAGACAGCCTGATCGTAGAACATCAGGCAATTGAAAAGTCGGCGGTAAGAATGAGTTAGTGTCACTATTACAGGCATATCATTCAATTAATTAAAACCAAAAGTATAGATTAATATCTAAAATGGAATTGTTTTTGTCGATTTTGTATGTGTTTTAACTATCTGTTTTCCTATTCTTTATAGCGGATAAAAAGGTGCTAAAATATGTAAGCAATCAAATGGTAATAAAAGCCATGGTTCACACGGTTGATGCAGGGTTGAGCGTTTTTTTGATTCGTTATTAGGTTTTTTTAACAAATATTTTTCCCCTGAAGTAAAATGATAATCTCTTTTATTAATGCATATTTGTAAGTCGATTTTATTTTTGATGAGATTTGAGTGTAGCTAGACTTATAATGAAAATCAAACAGATGCCTCAGATTGCTCAGAAACTAATAAGTGTTGTTTTGACGCAATCGCGCATCGCAGGTACATTTGCGAAGAGTGGAATGCAGGATGTTACCTCCCAAAAGTTTGATCGTGTTTGGTTCGATGTTAC
>NZ_JBZQJF010000304.1:0-11397 GCF_059905295.1 Mangrovibacterium sp. | reverse complement strand
CTCAACTATAGAAATACCTCAATAACAATGCGCCTGTAATCCCAACAACGAGGCGAACAAAAATGCTTACCCAATAACAATTTACAACAAGGCATTACCAAACGCAGAGGCCACGACTAAAAATCATGGCCTCTTTTATTTCCCGGGCCTTTTGAATAGCATAATTTAAATTGACTCTAAATAAAAAAGGTGGTAATTTGTATCCTATAAACAGGCAAGAGGTTGAAACAGATTCAATTCAACTTCGCTCGATTGAAAAATCAGCGAACGTTCCCTAGTACAGATTTGCAGTAGAAAGCCCAGGTTCACAAGCTGATAATTAAGGCCTATCGTGATTAACGAACACAATTAACAGTGTCCTGACTGACACTAATGTTTAATCATAATACCTTGATAAATGGGATATTTAAATGAAAAAGAACGACGCGATTTTGTTGTTCATGTTTACACCACCGTGGAGGAAGAAGCCGCCCGCCTTGCTGCTGCCGGTTTCGACCCTACCAATCGGACAACTGATTTAAAAACAAAGTCGGCAACAGCAACAACAGCCGAGGTTGCACAGCAGAAGGCACAGGCCGAATCGTTAAAAGCAACCAAGTTGGCCAACGAAACGCTGAAGCTGGCCTACGACGATGCTTCGTCGCTGGTAAACCTGCTTGAAGGCTTACTAGGCAAAGACGATGAGTTGGTACACAAACTACGACAATTCAGGAATAGGTAAACCTGAAGGATACGCTAAAAAGCCCGACCGGTACTACCAGTCGGGCTTTTTAGTAGCCTGAAACCAACAAATAAGCCGCAGCGTAGAAGCCTCACCCGACATCAGATAGCCTTCATCTGACATCGGATCATCATCATCCGGTGAAAGATCATCATCATCTTACACAAGATCATCGCGATCCGGTAAAAGATAGCCTTGCCAACCCGGGTTGGCGACCTTATCCGACACCGGACAGCCTTCATCTGATACCGGATTATCATTATCCGGTAAAAGATCATCATCATCTTACACAAGATCATCGCGATCCGGTAAAAGACAGCCTTGCCAACCCGGGTTGGCGACCTCATCCGACGCCGGACAGCCTTCATCTTACATCGGATCGTCTCGATATTTCGAAAGACAGCTTCGCCAACCTGAGCTGGAAACAGCATCCTTTTTTGATTTCCTTCCGTAATTAAGGAATAGTAGCAGATTCGTTATCAATGTTGAACGACTAAATCGAACGATCATGGCAAAAGTGAGTGTTTACCTAAACTTTAACGGAGAGGCTGAAGAAGCTTTCGCATTTTACAAAGAAGTCTTTCAAACGGAATACATCGACCCGATCTCCCGCTTTTCGGATGTTCCCCCGGAAGAACACATGCCCGAGCTTTCGGACGACG
The DNA here is from genome assembly GCF_059905295.1 of Mangrovibacterium sp. Taxonomy (NCBI): domain Bacteria; kingdom Pseudomonadati; phylum Bacteroidota; class Bacteroidia; order Marinilabiliales; family Prolixibacteraceae; genus Mangrovibacterium; species Mangrovibacterium sp. Next base: position 10,014 of record NZ_JBZQJF010000304.1, on the reverse strand, counting down.
ATAAAAAGCTGGTGATGCATGTTTCGCTGCCCATTACCGGCGATTTTGTACTCATGGGATGCGATGCACCTTCCTCAATAGGCATGAAAGCCAATGTTGGCAATAATATTCACCTAAACCTGCAACCCGACAACCGCGACGAAGCCGACCGCCTGTTCAATGCGCTGGCAGAAGGCGGCAAGATTACCATGCCTCAAGGTGAAATGTTTTGGGGTGCCTATTACGGTAGCCTAACCGATAAATACGGAATTCATTGGATGATTAATTGTCACGCAAAAGATTAGATTATGGAACCAACAGAAGCGAAAACAAAAATAACCGTCAACACAACAATAGAGCGGCATATCAACGATGTGTGGCATCATTTTACTGATCCGGCATCTATCAAACAATGGAACCATGCATCGGATGACTGGCACTGCCCGGCAGCGAAAAACGAACTGGCTGATGGCGGTCATTTCTGCTATACCATGGCAGCCAAAGACGGCAGTATGCAGTTCGATCTGGAAGGAATATTTACAGAAGTGGAACCACGAAAACGCCTGAGATACGAGCTTACCGACGGTCGGAAAGTATCCGTTTATTTTCAGGAAACACACAATCACACCAATATTATTACAGCCTTCGAAGCCGAATCAACGAATCCGACCGACCTGCAAAAGCAAGGTTGGCAAGCCATTCTGGATTCCTTCAAACAGTTTGTAGAAGAAGCCGTAACACTTTAGTTCAATCATCCGACTAGAAGCCCTTCTATGCTTTCGAACTTTTCTTAAATGATGTTAAAAATATTTCACCACTTTATTTTAAACTAAAGTTTTAGTAGTTTTAACAATCTATTTTTCAGGATTTTCAAAAACATAACATCTACGCATCCTGATTAATAAATTCTATAATTATTAAAATGAAAAACCATGAAACGAACCTTTCAAATCCTTGCTGCCGTATTTTTAATGGCAGCCTGCAGTCAGCAACCCGCTCCCCCAAAAGCAATCATTTCCGGAAAAGTAAAAACACCCGGGGTTAAGGAGGTCAAATTCCAATACCTGGTTGACAATCCAATCACAGCCATTACTGGTAGGAAAAGCTACGAGGCTCCCGTCGACAGTTCCGGAGCGTTTTCAATTGAGATTCCTGTACAGCGCTTAACCAACGGGCAGATTCACGCGGGAAGATACTACCATCAGATTAGTTTTATGCCCGGTGACCAGTTCAAAATTGAGATTGATGGAGATACAATCAATTATACAGGCCCCGGAGCAGAAAAGAATAATTTCAACTATGCCATTGAAAAAGACCACGTTTGGAATCGCTCCTTTTACAAAGCCTATAATAAAGGCAAGTTAACTCCGGAGGAATTTGTAAAATGGATGCAGGACTTTAAACAAAAGCGTTCGGACTATCTTGCTGCTTACCCCGGAAAACTAGCCCCGGAATTTTCGAACTTCTTTGCCCAACAAACCGAGGCCATCTACGACCAGCTCCTTATCCGCTACCCACGCAGGTATGCCTATGCAACAAAAACGCCACTCGATTCATTAGTGCTTCCAACTACATACAACAACTTTAAGCATTTCAGCCAACTCATTGATGAATCAAAAACTGACATTCCCGAATACTATGAAAACATAGAAAGCTTGATTTATAAAAAAGTTCCTGAAGTACTTCTGGCAGACTCGAGTTTAAAGATACCGCAAGTCTACCAAATACTTTTACTCGATTCGTTAAGTGGGAAAACACAGGAATACACTATGGCGAATTGGATTTGCAATAGTATTGCCCACAACCCGCTGGACAGTGTGATCTACGAAAAATTCCTAAGCCTGAATCCTGATGAGCTGGCTGCAGGGGAAGTTCAGAAAGCACTGGATAAATACAATGCCAAGCAAGCTCTAATAGGTCAACCGTTGAACAAAGAGTTTGCTGAAACCATGGTTGAAGACTCCACCGGAGCACGTTTTACCTTTGGTGAGCTATTGGATCGCTACAAAGGGAACATCGTTTACCTCGACATTTGGAGCCTCAACTGCGGTCCTTGCCGCGCAGCGATGCCAGCGTCGCACGCCATGCACGAACGGATCAAAGATCTTCCTATCGCAATGGTTTACATAGCCCAGGATGCTCCCCGCCCCGATGTTTGGCAAAATATCTTTAAGGTATCCGAGGGTACCACAAACCGTTTCCGCATGGTTGACTACGAATGGGGAAGCTCACCCATGCTCAAGTTCATGGAGATTAGCTATGTGCCCTGCTACATGATCTTTGATAAAGAAGGGCGTTTACTCGACTACTCAGCTGACAGACCTTCCAATGCTCACGGAGGTATTTCCCCTATAGAGAAACGCCTGACAGAACTAGCCGGAAATAATTCGATATAAACTAAATGTCTGCAAGTAAAGAGCGGTTGTCTTATGGAAGACAGCCGCTCCTTTTCTGTGAAAGTCTTTTTCAAGTTTCAAGTTTTAAGTTTCAAGTTCCGGGACAACCCACCAACTTCAGATAACAAGGACAACCTGATGTTTGAAAAACTTTCAACTTTCATCTCTGTTGGTGATTCCCGGGAATCATGTCTATTTTTTGCTATCAGCAACCTTCCTGATCAATTTGAAATAGCTTAATTCTATCTCCAGCTCCAGTGCAATCCATTTCCCTGTTCCATTTCTCATGCCCTCTTCTGCTTAACGTCTATCCGGACATTTAAAATTCAGGGCACAAGGCTTTCTGCACAGATGGTGTCTTTTCCGTAAAACTCGCAACAATCCCTCAACATACAGGAAGCTGTTGCGTATACCTCCGTTACACTATCTAAATGAAAAAACATGAAATCTACTGTTTTAACAAAGGGAAGATTACTGGCAATCTTTCTCGCCTTTTTTAGCTCAGTATTCTTATTGGGATGCCAGGAAGACTTATTGAATACCGAAGAAGTTCAGAACAGTTCGTTGAAAAACGGCGAACTCGTTACCGCTAACATGGAAGGGACCTTACCGGGAGGAGCAATGTACGAAATTGATCTTCCCCCAACGTGGAACCTTCTTCCGGTAAAGTTACTCATTGTATATGCCCATGGCTATGTTGATGTTACGAAACCGGTAGCATTACCAGCCGACCAAATACAGGGGACTGAAATAAAAGACATTCTACTGAACGGCATTAACTACATGGAAGGAACGTTGCCCATCGGTTATGCTTCAACCAGCTACCGCGCCAATGGCTTAGTGGTGCTGGATGCCGTTGAGGACATCAAACAGTTAAGAGCTCAAATTCAAGAATCCTTTGCAACATCAGCCTATGCTCCACCTGATGCCATCCTGCTCGCGGGTGTTTCTGAAGGAGGATTAATTACCGTTCTTACCATTGAGCAAAATCCCGGCTTATTCAGTGCTGCTATCGCCACTTGCTGTCCAATCGGGAATTTTTACAAACAGCTCCATTATTATGGCGATGCGCACGTATTGTTTAAATATTTCTTTGGCCCCAGCTTCAACGACATCAATATTGGAAGTCCCAAGGGAGTTTCGAAAAATACGATGCTTGCCTGGGAAGATGGTTCCCTGAAAACGGCAATTGCAGAAGCGCTCCAAAACGATTACCTGTATAACGGCGGAAATAAGATCCGGCAATTTATTGCCTGCGCCAATATTCCGATCAATGTTGAAATGCAGGCTCTCCAACCCGAATTCACGATCCAGGCAATTTTGGAGGTCCTGCGGTTTCCAATTATGGCGACCAATGATGCGATCGAACGATTGGGCGGAAATCCCTACAATAACAAATATCCACCTACCCAATACACCGGCTCCGATAACGACCGTAAATTAAACCTGACCGTAGAACGGGTATACAGAAACACCTGGGAACAAGCCAGTGAGGAAATAAAGAAGTACGAGACTACAGGCTTTTTATACACTCCTTTGATATCGCTACACACCGAGTTTGATCATGTTTCATTATTCATTCAACAGGAATGGTACAAAGAAAAAGTTGGTGACAATCCTTTATTTATCGCTGATCCGATCCTGAACAGATACGGACATTGCAATTTTACAATCGAAGAAATCAACCAGGCAATTGTACAACTTTTAACGTCGTTACAGCAGCCACCGGTATAATAAGCAGGTATTGTTTCCTTTGAAATTAGCAGCTTACCTCAATGCGATCTTCCAGAGAAAGACACATTGAGGTTTGTTTTTGAACAGCCTTCATGCGGTTGGATCTTTTTAGACTAGTAAAGTCGCTGCATATCTGTTTAGACGCGAAGTGAATTTAACAACATTCTTCAACCAGCAATCGTAAGTTATTATCTGTTTTACAAAACCTGTTTTAATCCAATACAATTGACTATTTTTATTAGCCAGCAACAGCTATAGTCAAAACCTATCCTCATGAAAAAACAAGCGCTCTTCTTTGCTTCTATTTTGATATCAATCCAATTATTTGCCCAAGACCGGGTCACCGGGCTTCCGTTTGCCACACGCAGCGAAGTAATTGCACAGCACGGGATGGCCTGCACCAGTCAGCCTCTGGCAACACAGGCGGCACTCGACATCCTTAAAGCAGGTGGAAATGCGATCGATGCAGCCATTGCCGCAAATGCCGTACTAGGCCTTGTAGAACCCACTGGTAGTGGTATGGGTGGCGACCTGTTCGCGATTGTATGGGATGCTAAAACAAAAAAACTATACGGACTGAATGCCAGTGGTCGTTCTCCCTACGACCTCACCTTAGCGTACTTCAAGGAAAATGGTTACACCAAGATACCTCCCTTTGGACCGTTACCGGTTTCAGTACCAGGCTGTGTTGATGGCTGGTTCGAACTGCACAACAAATTTGGGAAACTCCCCATGCAGGATGTGCTAGCACCGGCAATCTCATACGCTGAAAACGGCTTCCCGTTAACTGAACTAATCGCCTACTACTGGGGACGAAATGCCCAATTTTTAAGTCAATATCCGGGAGTTGAAGAGATCTTTATGCCTGGAGGTAAAGCACCGAAAAAAGGAGAAATTTTTAAGAACCCCTATCTGGCCAACACGCTCCGACTGGTAGCTGAAAAAGGCCGCGATGTATTTTACAAAGGCGAGATTGCTGAAAAAATTGTAAAATATGTTCGCGAACAAGGAGGTTTCCTTAGCATGCGCGACTTTGAGGAACACCATTCCGACTGGGTTGAGCCAATCTCTGTGAACTACCGTGGTTATGATGTTTGGGAACTGCCCCCCAACGGACAAGGAACCGCAGCTTTGGAAATGTTGAACATTCTGAAAAACTTTAACATCGCAGCGATGGGCTTTGGATCAGCCGATTATATCCATCATTTTGTAGAAGCCAAAAAACTGGCGTTCGAAGACCGAGCCAAGTACTATTCCGATCCGGATTTCAATGAGCTCCCCATCAAACAACTTATTTCGGAAGAATACGGCAAGGAACAGGCGGCCATGATTGATCCCGACAAAGCAGCCCGCAGCTACCCGGCTTGGGGAATGGAGCATGGCAATACGATTTACTTAACTACGGCCGACGAGGAAGGCAACATGGTATCCCTCATTCAAAGTAATTTTCGTGGCATGGGCTCAGGTATGGCCCCCGGAAAACTTGGATTTATTTTGCAAGACCGTGGAGAACTATTCTCGCTCGAGGAAGGACATATGAATGTTTACGCACCGCACAAACGCCCCTTTCACACCATTATTCCGGCTTTTATCACCAAGGATGGAGAACCATTCCTAAGCTTTGGTGTAATGGGTGGTGATATGCAGCCTCAGGGACACGTGCAAATCATCTGTAATATCCTCGACTTTGGAATGAACATACAGGAAGCCGGTGATGCACCCCGCATTCAACATACCGGTTCGAGCGAACCAACAGGCGGAGAACGAATGACGAATGGTGGCCGGGTGACCCTCGAAAGCGGCATAGCTTACGAAACCATCCGCGAGCTAATGCGCAAAGGTCATAAAATTGGCTACGACTACGGTCCTTACGGCGGATACCAGGCCATCAGGTGGGATCCAGTAAACAAAGTCTATTATGGGGCTTCCGAATCACGCAAAGACGGGCAAGCAGCCGGATATTAATAAGGTTAGTAAACTACAGACAAGTCATGGAGGCTTTCTATCCTCTCATCCGCTCTTGCTCCACATGAAGCGAAAACTGGTCAGGATTTTTGCCTTTTACATCCCGGTAAATTTCGCTGATCTGCTTCATCACATACTCAAAATCGGAGGTATCGTAAATGATTTTATCAATCCCCATTTCTTTTTTGCTGTAGTCAATTGTAGTAACCACAATCGGGACATTGGCCTTTCTTGCCATATGGTAAAATCCTTTATTCCACTCGGTTCGTTTAAAAATCCGACCTTCAGGCGATATAACGGCATGGAGTTCGTCGGCATCAGTAAGCATTTGCGAGACCTGGTAAATCGCATTCTTGCCTTTTACACCTCGTACAGGAAGTGCACCCAACAAGCGCATAATAAGACTCATTGGGAAAAAGAAAAGCTCCTTTTTTGTTAATAATTTGAACTTGATTCCAAGCTCCGTAAAAGCCATCTTCCCATAGTAAAAGTCGCAATGGGCCGTATGCGGTGCGAAAATCGTAACTGATTTTTTCAGTCCGGCAAAATCTCCCTTAATCTTCCAACCTTGCAATTGTAATATTTTTCCTGCTATCGTATTCATCCTGTTCGAGATATAAAATGTGGCGAAGATAGGAAATCCAATCTAAACTTCATTTTGTTCATCAAAAAAAGGTGCTCTCCAAAGAGGAGAACACCTTTATTAAATCTATCCAAAAACCGTAAATCTTTCTTAATTCGCCAGGTGAACTTCATTCTTAATGGCCGGTAAAACCTCCATATCCTTGTCTGTCAAAGTATGGTCAGCCATATTCAACTGAATATTTTTGGTTGTTGTTCCGCCAATCTTGAAAAGCTCGTCGGCACCGGTCGTCTTAAAGCCTTCAAAAGTCATATCCTGACTATTCGACAACACAGCTGCCACACCTCCCTTATCCAGGTGAAGAACCACATTCTTAAAATCAATTTTTGAAGCGTAGTTAATACCAATTCCTTTGTCGGACTTGATTAGCATATCTTCAAACTGAATATTCTGAACAGGCATTTCGGGAATACCTACAATTTTAACAGCTTGTTTAGCACCGTCGCAATAAATGTTTTTGAAGTACATATTCCGGAAAACAGGCGTTTTTTCTGACACCGGAGCAGATTCAATAATCAAGTCACCGGTGATCGGATCCTCGGAAGGTGATTTACCCGCATAAAACAGGTTGAAACGAATCGCTTCAGTTGGAATATGACTCATCCGAATATCTTCCATCCAGATATTTTCAACGACACCACCGCGACCACGCGTACTTTTAAAGCGTAAACCGCAATCGGTTCCGATGAAAGTCAGATTTTTTGCATACAGGTTACGCACACCTCCCGACATTTCGCTCCCAAGTACAAAACCACCATGACCATGGTAAACCACACAATCTTTAATCACGAATAACTCGGTTGGTTTACCACGCTTGCGGCCGTCCTCATCTTTACCCGATTTAATACAGATGGCATCATCACCCACATCGAAGCTACAGTTATCGATGATACCAATGCGGCAGGATTCCAGATCCAGTCCATCACCGTTTTGAGAAAACCAAGGGTTGCGGATGTTCAGGTTGCGAAGTGTTATATGCTCACACATCAACGGGTTTACATTCCATGCTGGTGAGTTCTGGAAAGTCACACCTTCCAGTAAAACCTTTTTACATTCCACCAGGCTCACCATTACCGGGCGCAGGTAACGTTTGAAAGGTTCCATATTCTCGATGGTCCACTCTTTGGGTAATTGATCTTTATGCTCATTACCGATCATGGATGCTTCCGAAGGATACCATTTCCGATCGTCAACAACCACACCTCCGGAGTTCACAAATGCTTTCCATTGATTCGCTGTCAACTTTTCCTTTTTCACCTGACGCCACTTACTGCCATCACCATCAAAAGTACCTTGACCGGTAATCGCAATATTTTCCAAGTTGCGCCCCATAATCGGCGATTCACAACGAATTTCGCTTAAACCTTCAAAGAATGAGTTGATCAATTTATACGCACTCAGATCGGCTGTAAACTGAATATACGCGCCATTGGCAGTATGCAGGTTCACATTGCTTTGCATGTAAATTGGTCCTGTCATCCAAAGACCCGGAGGAATTAGCACTACACCGCCACCGGCTTCCGAGCATTTTTTGATCGCCGTGTTAATCGCGTCTGTCACCAGGCTATGATCATTTGGTACAGCACCAAAATCAACAATATTGAAGGTGTCTGCTTTAAAAGAAGGCACCTGCACCTCCGGCATATCAAATGGCAAGTTCAACCCCGCAGTTGGAGAAGCTTCCGGCTTGACCGTTGCTTTAGGTTGACAGGCAACCAAAGCAGACAAGACCAGGCTTGCCGTTAAATAAAGAAATTGTTTTTTCATAGATAAATAGTGTATTGAGTTTTAGTGTCAATATTTTGTGGTCGCATATCGTCATTAAATTGTCCGGCCTTGTTCAAGCACCTCAACTCTGCTGCTCAAACAAACAACGAACAAAGGACTTATTGTGCTGGATTCCAGTTATCGGAATCACTTTTTGTGCGACTTGCAGTGCTAAAAATATTTGCAATGGTATAGGCTTTTGCCTGTTTCTTGTTTAATTGATGTGCCCAGGGTACGCGAGTAGAAACCCGAGCTCCGGCACCTTCACATTCGTATTCCGCATAAAAAGCAGTTTGGTCTCGGTCTGTTTTGGCCCAGTTCGACCAACCTTCTGGCAGAATATGGTCGCCCAGGTGGCAGTGCAGATAAACGACCTTGGCATAAGCACGCCATGGACGCCCCAGGTAACATTTCTCCACATCTTCGTCTGCAGTCAGCCTACAATTCATAAACACATAACCAAAGGGTTGAATTTCGGGTGTACTGGCTGCAGTTACATACGAATCACTTTTGCTATTGATCGTACAGCCGTCGAAAATGGCAATAGCGTCACCAAAAATAAAATCGGTTGTCCCTTCAATGAAGCAATCCTTATAGTACTGACGACGACCTTCACCTGCAGCATAAAGCGTATCCTGGTGACCCAAGATCCGGCAATTTCGGAACTCGCAACGATCACCTTCAACATGCAAAGCAACCGCCTGACCAACAGGACCGGCTGTATTGGCAATTGTCAAATCTTCGGCTGTAAAATCATTGGCTTCTACCTTCAAGGTATAGGTATGAAACGTGCTGTTACGGCCCAAATCAATCTTATTAAAGTAATCATCATAAGTGATGATGGTTTCTTCAGCTCCTTCACCTTTCAGCGTCAGTTTATTATTCCACGAGTACACTCGTACTTTCTCTTTATACACTCCTTTTTTGATGTGAATAACGATCGGTTTATCAGGGAAAGCTTTTGTTGCGTTAATTGCTGCCTGAATTGTTGTAAAATCGCCGCTGCCATCTTTAGCAACAGTCATTTCATATTTTACATCAGCATGGCTGGTTGCCCAAAAGCCCATTACGGCAATACAAAGCAACATGATTTTTTTTACCAATTTCATCTCTTTATATTTTCAATGTAAGTTTCTGCATTATTCCTTTAGAGCTGCCCAACAATGATTGACCAAGCCTGTTGGATCCCCGGGTTACTCCAATTCCCCGCGGGGCACTTATAATTTAGGCACCCAATCGCCATCGAAAGCCGGAGAAACAGACGCCGCTCCAAAAATATTTTTCAGCGTATACACCTTCGCTTGCTCATCGGTTAACTGATGAGACCAGGCTGCGCGAGCATCGGCATTAGCACCGGGTCCTGTACTTTTATACTCGGCATAAAAAGTCGTCTTCTCATTACTTTCTTTCCCCCAATTATTCCAACCTTCAGGTTTGATCTGTTTATCCAACCGGCAGTTCAGGTACACGACATTGGAATACGGGCGCCATGGACGGCCCAGGTAGAAGGTATTCGCATCAGCATTACCG
>NZ_JBZQJF010000303.1:0-2167 GCF_059905295.1 Mangrovibacterium sp. | reverse complement strand
TGGTGGTGCTCACCTTTACCAATAAGGCGGCGCGGGAAATTAAAGAGCGTATCGCGCTGTTTTTGGGGGAATCGAATCCGGCTATCAATGAGCAATTGCGCTACCTGGGGACTTTTCACGGGGTTGCTCGTCAGCTATTGCAGGAACATCCTGCTTTGGGAAAATTGGGTTTCAAACCCGGCTTCCTGGTTATGGACGAACAGGAAAAGCAGGAATTTCTGGAACGGCTTATTGCGCAGGAAAATCTGACTGTCAAATATCAAAACCAGTTGGCCAAGCGCTGGCGAAAGTACCGTCGCGATGGGGAGCTGTTGATGGGCAACATGAAGGCAGAAGATGATTTTGCACGTTTGGTTGAACTAGCCGAAACTGAAAAGAGCCTCTGTAATACCATGGATTTTGATGATCTGATCAACCGGTGCAACCAGTTGTTGGCCGAAGAGGTTCCTCAGGCTCCGGAGTGGATTATTGTGGATGAGTTCCAGGATTGCAGTGAGGATCAGCTACAGTTAATTGAGCATCTAAAAGGAGAATATACGAAGCTTTTTGTGGTTGGTGATCAAAATCAAAGTATTTACGGATGGCGAGGTAGCAAAGAAAACCTGTTTGAGGAAGTTCAGTCACGTTGGAATGCTATATGGATGGAACTTCCGCAGAATTACCGAAGTACCGGATCGATATTATCGGCGGCCGGGAATTTACTTTACCAAGGTGAAAATGGCTTGGTAGCAACGCGCCAAAGCGGAACACCCATTGAGTTGGTCCGTCATTTTGATGATCAGCAGGAAGCTTTTTATTTGCGCGAGCAAATGCTGACCTTGCAGAAGCAGCAAGAGTCGCTGGATTCAGTTGCTGTATTATTTCGAACTCACCAGCAAATAAAGATTGTAGAGACCGTGTTTGAGCAGGCTGATATTCCTTTTCAGTTGGTTGCCCGGAAGGAATTGCACGAAAATCCGGCACAAGCCTTTTTACTCCGAATTTTAAAATTGTGTGCTAATCCGCATGATGTTGATGCTTGCCTGTCATTGATTAGTGACCCGACTTTTGGTGCTGTTAAGCGCAGCCGTACTTTGATTCAAAAGCTACATGACCGGAAAGAAGGAACAACGGCGGTTAATGCCTTGCAGCATTACCTTGAAAAAAGAAAAGAACAGCCGAAAGATCACTTACAGCTTTTGAATCAGTTAACCCATTTTGAAACAGAATTTTTGAAGCAGGTTAATCCGTCAACCGAAGCTTTGATTGACTTTTTAGCCCTGCGTCCGATTTTGAAGCCAACCTCGATTCATCATCAGGCCTACCTTGAATCCATGACAGAAGCCTGGGAGCAATTAAGTCGTTATATGCAGGAAAACGGTTGGGGGGAACCGATGTCTATTTTCCGGGTTGCTCTGGATCAGGTGATTCTTGAAGGAACTTTCCAGATTAACGGGCGAATCAAAGAAAAGGGGAGTGGGGTTCATCTGTTGACCATCCACGCATCGAAAGGGCTGGAGTTCGATCGGGTGTATATTGCCGGAGCGAATACGGGCATTATTCCATTGGCCCAACATCACCAGGGAAGTCAGAATGTGAAAGAGGAAAAGCGCCTGTTGTTTGTGGCCATGACGCGCGGGAAAAATGTAGTGGAAATTGGCTGGCACAGTCAGCCCAGCATGCGCAATGCCGAGCCAAAACCCTCTTATTTTCTGAATGCCATACCTGGAGCTTTACTTGTGCAACGCGAAACGGTAGCACCTGTTATTGAAGAGGCCGTTCAGGAAGAAGCCGAAGAATGGCCAATCAACAGTACTGTGAAACACAAAAAGTACGGTGTGGGAACAGTCGTTGCTGTTGAGGAGAAAGAGTTGGTTTGCGCCTTTGACTCAGTTGGAGAGAAGTCGTTCTCCAGAGCTTTTGCCAAAGCGTTGCTGAGGAAGGTTGACTAGATTTTTCGGTGAAAGTCTTTTCTGAGTTCCAAGTTTCAAGTTCCAAGTTCCAAGTTCCAAGATAACCTGACAACTTCAGATAGCAATGACAACCTAATGTCCGGAAAACTTTCCACTTTCATCCCTGTTGGAGATTCCTTCCGAATTATGAATGTTTATTCTGATTATTGTCCTAAGGCCGGACTGGCCCCTCCTTTTCCAATTGATGAAAAGGAGGCAAACCCCGAATTCTCGGG
>NZ_JBZQJF010000302.1:0-3194 GCF_059905295.1 Mangrovibacterium sp. | reverse complement strand
CTAAAGTTGCCATTATAAAACATCTTCAATCCGTTTTTGGAGAGCAAGGTAAGAAGCTGTTTACCGAAAAGAAATATATGGAGGTGCTTCTGAAAACAACCTTGGAAAGTATTTCAGGACCGAAGAAAGTGACGGTTCCGGAAGCAGTTGCGAAAGATATGGAAGCGTTCCTGATTAAGGAATCGCTGAACAAGCAAGTGGAGTTGAAACCTTTGGCAGGTGGAAATCCAACAATTATTATTGAACCTAAAAGTAATAGCGGACTACAGTTTGTACTGAGTGCGGATGATGTTGAGAAAGGATTATTCTCACTGGTCAACAAAGACCTTGTAAAACGAATTACACAAAGTAAGGAGGACTAGCCTATGTCAAATATGGTATATCTACTTTGCAGTTTGCCATCATTGAATTTCGTACAGGTGCCTCCCATTTCATTTGACGATTTTTACTATGATTCCAAAAAACAGCTTTCTAAAAAGCATTTTAGAATGTTGGAAACAGTAGATCTCAAGGAAATGGATTGCGATGAAAAAGGTAAACTGAAACACTTTACGGGTTTGTATTCTGATCTGATTGGTGATCTTACTGAGATGAGAAATGCCAAAGCGGAAAAAAGACCAACCCGCCTCGCTCATTTACCACAGTCGGTAACTGAATTAAATCCCTTGGACCGCGAAAAGCAAATCATGCGTTGGCAATGGGATAGATTGGATGATCTTGAAGCCGGAAATACATTTACGCTGGTTAACCTCTTTGTATATAAATTGAAACTTCAGATTCTGCACCGTTTACACTCCATGGAGCCGGATCGGGGAAGACAAGTTTTTGAATCGGTGATTAATGATGCCAAAAAGAAAGGTTAAGACATGGCAGGAGTAAAAATTAAATACACCAAAACCGAACGGGCAAGGCAGAAGAAGATTCTTAAAGTTTCGCAACGAATGCTTCCGCTCTTTGAAGCAATGGAGAAATCGTTACTTTCGACAATTAACACCATTGCTGAACGCATTGAGGATATCCGGCAGACCATTGAAAATAACAGAATCGCTTCTGAACCCTGGTTGGCCGTTATGGGAGACTCATGGGGCTCTTTGGCTAAATTTATCTCGGTTAACGAGGTTATTACAAAGCCTGTTGATGTTGCCGGTGTTCGGGTTCATCAGTATGAGCGTGTTGATTTCAAGATTGTTGAGGTTATTCTGAATACACCCCTTTGGGTTGACGATGCAATTGAGCTCGTAGCAGAACAACTTCAACTTGAAGCGGAAATTAAATGTCTTGAAGATCAGATTGAATTGTTGGAAGAAGAGCTGCTTGATGTTCGGGCACGGGTGAAACTATTTGAAAACCGTCGAATCCCGAATGCAAAAATTGCAATACGAAAGATCGGTCAGAAATTACAGGATGATGAACGGTTGACGATTGCCACCGCAAAAGTTGTGGGACAATCTAAATTAGAGGAGGCAATGGCATGATCGCAAAAATGAAAAAATTGTTGCTGTTCGTAGCGAACTCCAATGCTTCGGTCGATGATGAATTGACGGAGCTGGGGCGTTTGGGACTGGTGCATATTGTACCCTTTCAACCCCCTCGCGATAAGTCAATCGATCGGGTAAATACCCAGATTCTTGACGCCGAAAAAGCGCTGGCCATTTTGGAACGATATGAAGGGAATGAGGCTTCAACGTCTATTGTTCCCGATCTAGCTGATGAAAGTAAGGAAAGCTTTTATATTCGGAAGGCGCTGGAAACAGAAGAAAAGCACGTTCAACTTCAGCAACAGCAAACGAACTTGCAGGAAGAGCTCGACTGGTATGGCAATTGGGGGGAAGTTTCACCTTCATCGATCAGCGAATTAAAAGAACGTGGCGTTTTTCTGAGGCTCTACCAAATTAGCGCTAAGGAGTTGAAGACCCTGAAAAACCGGGAGGATATTCATATTGCCGGTCAATCAAACGGATTGAACCAAATCATCTTAATTGCCGACAAGGCAGATGAAAAGCTTTCCTTTACCGAGGTTCGCATTCCGGAGAAGGAAAAAAGCGAAATCGAGAAGTCATTGACAGAATTAACCGGGGAACTGGAAAACGTTAATCAGCTTCTTGGTACGCTGGCAGGCCAGAAAGAGCTTTTGCATGATGCGCTTGAAACTTGGACACAGGATTCAGATCTGCTAAACGTTCTGTATGGCGGGAGTTCGGTAGAAGATAAGGTGCATTACTGGAAAGGGTTTATTCCTGAAAAGCAAATGGACCACTTTATCGAAGCAGCCGATCAAAATCAATGGGGGTACCTGATACAGGAAACAACCGAGGAAGATGCGGAAGACGTTCCTACTCTGATACACACATCGCGGTGGGCCGAGCGTATTCGCCCGGTTATGAACTTCATGGGGCTGGTTCCCGGTTATGATGAGCTGGATGTTTCCCAGGTCTTTTTGATTTTCTTCACCTTCTTTACCGGAATTTTGGTTGGTGATGCCGGCTACGGATTGGTATTTTTCCTCTTAACCATACTGGTGCACAAGAAAGCGAAATTTGTCAAAAAAGTTGAATTTCAGCTTATGTACACGCTTTCCGTGTCCATCTTGTTTTGGGGAGTTCTTACCGGAACCTATTTTGGTTCGGAGACCGTGGCAAAGATCCCGTTCTTAGCCGACCTGACCGTTGAAAAGCTGGCCAGTTTTGGAGGAGATAACCTCTTTATTCAGAAATTTATGTTTTTTGTCGGGGCTGTCCACTTAACGGTTGGTCACTTGCAGTTGGCAATAAGATACATCAACAGTTTTAAAGCACTGGCTCAACTCGGCTGGATTGCAATAACCTGGGGATTATTCTTCGTTGTCAATCAAATGGTGCTGCAAATTCCGGCTCCCGACACGGTAGTCTGGCTGTTTGTCTTCGGAGCATCGTTAGTTTCGTTGTTTTCGGCATCGGGAACCAATTTTGCCAAAGGAATACTTTCATCGTTGGGTAATTTGCCTTTAAATATAATCAATGGATTTTCGGATATCATTTCATATGTGAGACTTTATGCCGTAGGTCTGTCAACCGTTTTGATGGCTTCCAGCTTTAACCATATGGCCATTGGAAATGGTGTTACAACCGTTTTGGCTGGTTTAGGTGCTGTTATCATCTTAATCCTGGGACACGGGCTGAACATGACACTGTCAGCTATGGCAGTGCTGGTTCATG
>NZ_JBZQJF010000301.1:0-13480 GCF_059905295.1 Mangrovibacterium sp. | reverse complement strand
GAATTCCTGTAGCAGTTCTTCCGGTAGTTCTGTGCCACTGTGGGGTATGCTCAACACGATTGGCGAAAGGATTTCTTTCGGTCGTGTGATGGTAAAAAGGTTATCGTTGTTGTTCATTTTGTCTCTATTTTTTCGTCTTAATTACAAGAGAGGGGGCTTTTATTCTTTGTTCCGACTTATACTGCCTTATAAGGCGGATTTTACGCTGCCGTCTTGAAACAAAGAGTAAACAGAAAATTCAAGGCTGATTTTTATCTTCAATCTTCATCTTCCTGAAAGCTAAGTTCGATTCCGGTCTTGATAAAAATAGGCCGATCTTGCCGCATCACCTATTCATAGTTCGAAGCTTGTGGGTTTTTACTTGTGACTACAGACTGTTTAAAATTTCGTTATCCACCAGGTTGGGTATGGTAACCTTCAGTCCGGGTGTTTGTTTCATTTCTTCGGCGATGGCAAACATGGCCTCTTTGTTACGTGCCCACGATCGACGGGCGATGCCGTTGTTTACATCGTAGAGGAGCATCATTTTCAGTTTTTCATCCGCTTCCACCGAGCCATCGAGTACCATACCGAATCCACCGTTTGTTACTTCGCCCCAGCCAACACCGCCGCCGTTGTGTAGCGATACCCAGGTGGCGCCGCGGCTGGCGTCGCCAATCACATTTTGGATGGCCATATCGGCAGTAAAGCTGCTACCGTCGTATATGTTACTTGTTTCGCGGAAGGGCGAATCGGTGCCGCTCACGTCGTGGTGGTCGCGACCAAGTACAATTGGTGCTGAAATTTCGTTTTCCCGGATGGCTTTGTTGAAACGCAAAGCTGTTTGAATTCGTGCGTCGGAGTTGGCGTACAAAATACGGGCTTGTGAGCCAACCACCATTTTATTCTTGCCCGCCTCTTCCATCCAGTGGATATTGTCGGCGAGCTGCAATTTAGTTTCTGCCGGTGCTTTTTTGTGCATCTCGCGTAATACGTCAAGTGCAATTTGATCCGAATATTCGAGGTCTTTCGGATCTCCCGAACTGCATACCCATCGGAATGGGCCAAAGCCATAATCGAAATACATAGGCCCCAGGATGTCCTGCACATACGAAGGATAACGGAATTTACTTCCATCTTCGGTCATCACATCGGCCTTAGCTTTGCTGCACTCGAGCAGGAAAGCGTTGCCATAATCGAAGAAGTAAGTTCCTTTTGCAGCATGGCGATTTACGGCTGCAGCATGCCGGCGCAACGAGGCTTGTACTTCAACTTTAAATTGTTCCGGATTTTCGGAAATCATTTTCTGCGCTTCTTCAAAACTCAAAGTAACGGGGTAGTAACCGCCGGAATAGGGGTTGTGCAACGAAGTCTGGTCGGAACCGATTTCAACATACAACCCTACTTTGTCGAAATGTTCCCATACATCAACAATGTTGCCCCAATAAGCAATCGACACTGTTTCTTTTTTTTCCTTGGCCTGGGAAACTCGCGTTACTAATTCGTCGAGATTGTCGATAATCTCATCGACCCAACCTTGTGAATGACGCTTTTTAATCGCCTGAATGTTTACCTCGGCACAAACCGAAATACAGCCGACTATGTTGCCTGCTTTGGGTTGAGCTCCACTCATGCCGCCCAGTCCGGCTGTCAGGAAGATTTTACCTTTCGGACTTTCATTTACCGCTAATTTTTTGCGGAAGGCGTTCATCACCGTGATTGTTGTCCCGTGAATGATCCCCTGCGGGCCAATGTACATCCAGGAGCCAGCTGTCATCTGTCCGTATTGGGTAACGCCCAGTGCGTTGTATCTCTCCCAGTCGTCGGGTTTCGAGTAGTTGGGAATCATCATGCCATTGCTGATGATAACGCGCGGTGATGATTTGAAGGATGGGAACAAGCCCATCGGATGGCCGCTGTACATGTGCAACGTTTGCTCGTCGGTCATTTCTGCCAGGTACTTCATGGTGAGCAGGTATTGTGCCCAGTTTTGAAATACCGCGCCGTTGCCGCCATAGGTGATCAGCTCGTGTGGGTGTTGGGCGACTGCCGGATCCAGGTTGTTCTGAATCATCAGCATCATGGCAGCAGCGTGATGCGAGTGAGACGGATATTCGCTTATTGGTCGTGCATGCATTTCGTAGTCGGGACGAAACCGGTACATGTAGATGCGTCCGTAATCTTTCAGTTCCTGCATGAATTCAGGGGCCAGCTCAGCATGCCATTCCTTTGGGAAGTAACGAAGCGCATTTGTAATGGCCAGTCTTTTTTCTTCTGCTGAAAGGATGTCCTTGCGCTTTGGTGCATGACTTATTGTTGGGTCAAAGGCTTTGGGTGCCGGTAGTTGGTTTGGAATTCCCTGTAATATTTGGTTTTTGAAATTCATGGTGCTGGTTTTTAAAATTCATCAAAAAGCTCACATAATGAAGTACGGTACGGTGCCGACGATTTTAAAGAGATCTCTTTGGCAATTGAAACCAGTTTGGCATTCTTTACCATGTTGATAGTGTGATGCATATAATCGTTGATCAATTCGTCTTCGGTGATGTGAGGAACCTGTGTGCGGACTTGTTTTTGCAGTCCGTCCAAAATTGGCGTTGGACGGAGTGGTGCGTGGAAGTCGAGTGCTTGTGCAGCACAGAAAAGTTCCAGCCCGAGGATGCGTTCCACATTGTCGATGACTTGTAGAAGTTTGCGGCCGCTAATTGAGCCCATACTTACATGATCTTCCTGCCCCATCGATGTTGGGATGCTGTCGGCACTGGCCGGGTAGCACAAGCTTTTGTTCTCGCTGGCCAGTGCGGCCGATGTATATTGAACGATCATGAAGCCCGAGTTGAGCCCGGTTTCTTTCAATAAAAGTTTGGGAACGCCGGGGTAGTTGCCCATAAGCGAGAGGTAGATGCGTCGGTCGGAAATGTTCCCGATCTCGGAGGCGGCCAGACAAGCATAGTCCATTGGCAGGGCTATGGGTTGACCGTGGAAGTTTCCGCCGCTGATTGTTGATCCATCTTCAAACACAATCGGGTTGTCGGTTACCGAGTTGATCTCAACTTCAATGGTCTCTTTCAGATGAAGCCAGGCATTCCATGAAGCTCCGTGAACCTGTGGAATACAGCGCAACGAGTAAGGATCCTGAACGCGCGTACAGCCGGCATGGGAATGGACAATGTCGGAATTTGTAAGTAGGTTGGTAATCGTTTCTGCCGTGTGGCGGTTTCCTTTGTAGGGACGGATTTCGTGCAGTTGTGGCAGGAAAGGGCGAGCCGATCCGGTTAAGCCTTCAATCATCATTGCTCCAATCAGATCGGCTGAAGCGATCAGGTTTTGCATTTTGATGATTGCAACAACAGCGTGGGCTGCCATGAACTGGGTTCCGTTAATCAAAGCAAGA
Organism: Mangrovibacterium sp.; assembly: GCF_059905295.1. NCBI lineage: Bacteria > Pseudomonadati > Bacteroidota > Bacteroidia > Marinilabiliales > Prolixibacteraceae > Mangrovibacterium > Mangrovibacterium sp. The sequence continues at coordinate 10,107 of NZ_JBZQJF010000301.1, read as the reverse complement.
CCTTCTTTCCCATTTAGCTTAATGGGCTCCTGGTTCAGTTCATCCAAAACTTCATTTGTATTCCGGACTTCACCTTGATAGTCTACTTTCCCTAATCCAATCAATGGAAGAAACAAATGCGATAGCGGAGCCAGATCGCCTGATGCGCCTACTGATCCCTGTTTGGGAACCACTGGAATTACAGCGTGGTCGATGTGCCAGATAATCCGGTCGAGTGTTGCTTCCTGTATGCCTGAAAACCCTTTAGCCAGTGCCTGAACTTTCAGTACCAGCATAATGGCTGCTATTGTTGTCGGTATTGGTTCCCCGGTGCCAACAGCATGGCTTTTCAGAATATTTTCCTGTAACTTCTTGGTGTCAGTTGCTGAAACCCGTGTTGTGCAAAGCGGGCCAAAGCCCGTGTTGATTCCGTAAACGGCCTGGTCGGATTGAATGATGTCTTCAACAATTTGTTGCGATTTCCGGATTCGCTCCCTGGTTGAAGGACTCAAAATTCCTTTCAGTTCCCCGTTGCTTAGTGCCAGTGCTTTAGAAGCGGTCATGAAATCTTCGCCGTAATGAAATACCTCTGTTGACATATGTAATGTTTTTCTTTTAATTCAACTTCAACTGTTTATACGTTCATGAATTGATTGTGTGCAGGTTGGCCGTTTATTGATAATTCAAAATTACGGCTTATATTTGATAATTATAAATACCAATTTTGTCAATAAATAATAACTGTGAGTTATCAAATAGAATTGCGGCATTTGCGTTATTTTCAGGTTCTGGCTGAGGAACTCCGGTTTCGAAAGGCTGCTGAACGCCTTCATATTTCCCAACCCGGTTTAACACGTCAGATTAAGCAGATGGAAGAGTTATATGGCGTTCAACTGTTCGAGCGAAGCAAGCGGAATGTTCAACTAACCCCGGCTGGTCGATTTTTAAAAGATGAAGTCGATTTCATTTTTAATCACCTGGATATGGTTAAGCATCATTTGGAAAGTATTGCTCAGGGAAAGGAAGCCGAACTGCGGATTGGTTTTATCGGGTCGGCGGCGCAAAAGGTAATTCCTGATTTATTGCTCAATTTGAAACGACAATTTCCGGATATTCAGGCTGTATTGGAGGAAATGTCGAATAGCCTGCAATTGGATATGTTGCTAAATCACAAGCTGGATCTTGGTTTTGTGCGTATGCCGAATGTTCCTGCCGGGATTAAAAAGTTACAGGTTTCTGAGGAGTCGTTTGTGGTGGTATTACCGGAAAACCATCCAATCAATAGCAACAATTTTAAGAGTCTGACACAATTAAAGGATGAGCAGTTTATCCTGTTTTCGAGTGAATACAGTTCTTATTATTATGACCTGATCATGAGTATTTTTGAAGATCATGGTTTTCAGCCTAAAGTTCCGCATAAGTCGGTAAATGCGCTGACTATTTTTAAATTGGTAGAGGAAGGAATTGGAATTGCTATTGTGCCAAGCTCGTTGCAGGAAGGTTACGATTTGAAAATTAAGCAAATTCCGTTGGATAAACTTCGGCAGCGAACCGGTTTGTACGCCGTTTGGAAGGAGAACAACCGAAACCCGGCATTGCAGAATGCACTGATGTCACTGAAAATAATGCGATAGAAGTTAGCAGTGAAAAACACGGTGAGGGTAAGTTAACTTTTGTCGTTTGCTTTCTGTGATGATACCGATTGGTACCGTTGAATAGAGAGCATAACCAGCGTGCCTTTTTGAGTATCTGATGTTTCGGATCGATCAGAAATGTTGAATTTTATTTTATATCCGTGGTATTTCTCGAATAACTCGAAAAATTCATTCATAATTTGAATGCCGTTTCCAGATGTGTCGTGATAGGCTGATGCTTCTTTTAAACCCATGCCATTATCTGTAATCGTAATTGAGATTCCATGTGTTATTGGCTTGATGTCAATTGTTAATAATCCTCCGGTATTTGTGTTTCTGAATCCATGTTTAATTGCATTTTCCACATAGGTGTGCAAACACATTTTGGGCACCTGAAACTCAAGGTTCGTTCCATTGTGGATCGTGAACTGGACATCAAACCGCTTTTTAAACCGATGCTTTTGAATTTTGATATAATCCTTCGTGAACTGAATTTCTGATTTAAGCGAGCGTTTTACCTCTTTGGCGTCATCCATTACGCGTTGAATCATGCGTGAATTCACGATTAGAAAATCGAAGGCTTCATCATTTCTCCCCTCATTAATCATCAATGCTACCGAGTTTAACGAATTAAAAAGAAAATGTGGATTCAATTGATTTTTTATCGTGTTAAACTGTAATTCAGATAGCTGTTGTTCTGTCTGAATGCGTTTCTCAATGGATCGCCTTTGGGAGTATAGTAGCAAAAAGATAAAAGATGATGAGAACAGAAAAAGGAGTGCATAGATCAGGTAGAGGAGTGGATAGTACTTGTTGTTTTGGTATTTGAAAAAGAAGAAACCACTTCCAGAACAGAACATAAATTTTGTCAGTTTCTTATTCTCATAAAAAGGGTAAATTGTGATAGGAGATCTAAGCGTGATTGGTGATTCAAAAGAAATGTCTTCTTCTGGGTTTTCGTTGTGTATAGTTATTTGACTTTGTGAATTCCAAAGAATCCATTCGCTTTTTTGATCTCCATCCAAATCAAAGGGCAAAATATATTGTCCATAAGGATTTTGTTGGATCGTCAATTTTTCGGGTAATCCCGTTAGTTTTTGGTTTAGTTTAAAAGCTCCTACTCCTTTTATAAAGAGATAATTGTTTTTGTTGATGTTCCACAAGTAGGTCGTGATATTTTCAGGATTTTTAAGGTTCGTCCAGACCTTCTCTTGAAGAATTTGTCCTTTTGTGTTTAGGCACATTAAGCGAAATGGAGTTGAATTCTTAGCCCTAGACTGGAAAAATGCAAAGAATAGACTATCATTTATGCAACTTGGGATAATCTGCATACTTGAGAATTCTCCCGGAAAAGGGATTGGCTCAAATACAAAGTTGAGATTATAATCCAGCAATGCGATGTAGCTAATTCTGTCTGAATACTTTTTGTAGCTGGAAACATTGGATGGTGCATAACATCGTGTGAATATTTCAGGGCTTCCATCTGAGTTAATATCCTTAAATTCCATTGGAGTTATTGCCATGTATTCAGTCGGTGAAGCTGTTATCTTCATTGATGGAAATTCAATTTTGAATATTCCCCTTGGGCGTAGTCCGTAGCCTGCGTCAAACCGGACAAATAACTCCTTATGGCCGTCTTTATTGAAATCTCCGAATTTCCAGAAGTATGATGCACAAGCACTGCTTCTTCCTTTTCGTTCAAACGAACCGAAAAAGAAATGGTCGATAACGATCTCAAATCGTGCCAGGTTAAAGGCATTCAGAAAAATTGAATCGTTCCGCAGCGAGAAATAGAGCAGCTCAGATGTGCCATCATCGTCGATATCGAATATTCCGGGATAAAGACTATGGTACCATTCGGAACCTGAAAGTCGGTAATGGTCGGTTATATTTCCATTTTCGTCGTAATGAACAATATTCATTACATTCGAATTAGATTTGTTAAAACATCGAATTCGTTCGCTTGAACCATCCCCATTGAAATCTCCACCAAACCAGTGTATTTCCTCAGTTAGGTTGCCTAAAAACGGATCCAGATCCAGTTGGTTTTTTTTGATTGGAGGCTCCCAGATTTGGATAACCACAAGCGTAACGATTAAGCCAACAAAGATGGACTGCAGATAGATATTCGATAATATATTTTTGACGAGCTGCTTGTTCATCGATTCAACTAAAGTTCAGGAGTAGACTAAATCAAGTCTCTTTTTAGATCTTTCATTTTCATACTTACTTCCAGTTTGTATTCTTGTTCTTTATAAGTAATCAGGCAATAATTCTTACAGAAATTCATAAAGCTGAGATAATTTTTGTTGATCACTCTCTTACGGCTTATTCGGATAAACTCATCTTGTGGAAGTTGATCATGAACTTTTCCCAGGTTTAGGCTGGAAATAAGCTTTCTGTTTTCCGTCATTTGTAAACAGGTATAATTGCCATCTGCCTCGAGGAAAAGAATCTGATCGATCGGAATATAGTGGTGTCCTTCCATCGTTTTTAGCAGCATGCGGGGCTGAATTGTTTGTCGATTACTTAGTGTATGCTTATTGGGTTGATTGAGCGACTCAATGATTTTATAGACAACTCGCTTTAGATCCGATCTTGAGATTGGTTTACACAAAAAGTCAAAAGCATCGTTATGGATGGCTTCCAGAGCATAGTGATCGTACGCCGTCACAAAAACTACTTTTGTTTGTGGTGACAATTTGTTGATTTGCTTGAGAAATTCCATGCCTGATACTCCCGGCATTTCAATATCCATGAAAACCAATGGTGGTTGCTCTGTTATTACCCTATCTAACGCTTGTTGGGCGTCAGTGAATACTTTTGTGACTTTAAGGGCTGAATACTTATGTAGCAAATTTTCCAGCAACCGGCCGGCATCGGGCTCATCATCTATTATGAATGTATCGAATGGGGGCATCCTTTTTCACGTTTTAATTCTTAGTCTCGGTTATTGTTAACTCGAAGATACAAAATCAATTAGTTAAGCTGCAATTCTTTATTGTGGAAAACTCGATGTTTGTTGTGAAAAATAAGGATTTTAATAAATGTGGCGTTTTTATGTTTTGTCGGAAAGTGCAGTTTAGCTCGTCGAGGATACCCTAATTGGGGGTTTGTTGTCGGAAAATAGGTTTTTAATTGTGAAAATGTAAGGTTCAGTAAATCTTATATGGAGGAAGGTAATAGGCGGGAAATTATCTTTTAATTTTATTGTAAAACATAAAAGATGAAAGGAATCTTTTCGACAACCTTAGCTCTTATTTTATGCCTTTATCTATTTGAGGCTTGTCTGAATAAGGATGGAACAAAAACTGAATTTACAGGAGATGCTTGTGTTGAATTTGAAACAGGTATCGTTGAGTTTGGAAGTAATACGCCAATAAAGTTTTTAAACTGTTCCGAAGGCGGGAGTTATTACTTGTGGGATTTTGGTGATGGAACCAGCTCACGGGAATATGAGCCAATACATACTTACGCCGAGGCTGGTCAGTATCATCTTCAATTGGTTGTTCAGTCCGTAAACTTCATCGATTATAACGATGATGGTGCAATCCGGATTGAAGACCGCCAAGAGTCCCGTTCGAACCTTCTGGATTTATATTTGAATGTTGTTGATTAAACGAAATAGAAGATGTGGGTTAGGGAATTAGATTAGAGAATTGTGTTAACGTGAAAAGAGCAGCTGAACAAAGGCTGCTCTTTTAATTTGTCGATTATTTCTTGTTACAGTTACTTTACCTTAAATCCCAAGCAGACATGTTTAATCGTTTTCCGATTGTAGGTGTAAGTGATGTGTAATCGTCCGTCGTTTGTCTGGATGATTGCCGGATAGCTGAACTCGCCTTTGGGCTCATTCTCCAGTTCATACACTTTCTGCCAGTTGATGCCGTCTTTCGAGGCATACAGGAAGAGTTTATTTCTTCCCATTTCCCACGATTCGCCACTTTTAAGTGGATTGTTGACCAGGAAATACCAACCGGAGTGCGTTGCAACAGCATCAATGCCCGAATTCGGATGGACGACTTTGGTTGGCGTAACTTCCGACCAGCTTAAGCCCTCATCTTCCGACCAGCTCTGCATAATCACATTCTGGTTGCTTCTCAACAAGGCTTGGATTTTGTGATCCGGGTGAATCAGTAAGGTTGGCTGAATGACCTTAACACTATCGGGTGAAGGAATTTCGATTCTTGTCCAACTCTGTCCGTTGTCGGTTGACCGCTCAATATGGGACTTCCACAATCCTGAACTATATTCTGTGCTTGAAGGGCTCAGAATGACTCCGGATTTCAGGTTGATTGGTTTGTTGCGAATTGGACCAAGGATGTTATCCGGAAGCTTTTGCGGCTGCGACCATGTTTTTCCTTCATCGGTTGAGTACATCGACATTCCCCACCATTCACTCGGACTTGGGCCAACTTTGTAATAAAGGTAAAGACGATCTCCGGCATGAAATAAGACCGGATTCCATGTCGGATAAGTAAGTGTGTCATTGATGAATCCGCCTGCAACCTTTTCGGGAGTGGTCCATTGCTCGCTGCCAACTTTACGCGAGGTATAGATACAGACATCTTTTGCTCGTTCGTGGGTGCCACCAAAAAAGGCGGCCAGTAAGCCGTTCTTTGTTTCTACAATCGTCGAGGCATGGCATTGAGGGAATGCAGCGGTGTCATATAAAAACTCCGAGCTTTCGACTTCAATATTGACGATCGGGGATGCTGGTTTTGTGGTGCAGGAGTTAAGTGAAAGAAATACTAAAGCTATGAATGCCAGGAATAAAAGCTTGTTTTTCATGGGATTGAATTTGAATTGCTGTTGTCTTTGGTGGTTGGAAAGCCTGGCCTGGTCGGGTATTGAGTTGCTAAAATAATGAAAAAAAAATTAGGATCCACTTTTTGAGGTATTTGGAAGGTCGGTTTATCTGGTTGACTTTGCTAATGGATGGTGTACTATTCTACAAAAAATAACAATATAAGAAGGATTCCGGAGATCCTACATTCGAAATGAAAAACTCAATTACAGCATCAAAACCCAATCTGAAATGAATCAGATCGGATTTTGATGATAGCTAATAATTGCTCTATTTGAGTGCGCGTAAGTTGTTGTTGAAAACGAACTCGCTGACTTCCTTCCCAATCTTGTCTCCCGCAATGTTGTCGTGTTGAAAATTGTGGCCAACATAGATCCTCGAAAGTTGCATATCGGTGGCTACCTGAGAAAAACTGCTGTAATTTCTTGCCACTCCCGGTTTTGTGTAGCTTTCCACTGTGAATGGTATATTATCTGTTCCGAAAAACATTTTAAGAATCTCTGCTCCGGCTCTTCCGGCAGAAGCATAACTTGACGGGTATGGTGGCAATGGAGGAATTGCACGGCCAGCGGTGACGGCCGCCCATCCGGCATCGCCTTCGGTGTCGTTGTTCCCGTCGTTGTCACCTTCCTGGATTGCAGTAATTGGCCTCCAGAAATTGTAGAGGAATGCGGATTCAAATGTGCAGATAAGCGCATCAGCCTCGCTCATTTGCACCAGCGCTATAAGCCTTGCGGTTTCCCATCCATTTAATTCTTTGCTCGCAGCCACGTATCTTGTCACTTTGTTCAGCATACTAGGCATGTTGTCGGTAAAAAATATTCCCATTTCAGTTTGTTCCGGTGTTCGTGTTACACTAGAGTTGCTTCCAATCGTTTTCACCTGGTTGTAGTCGGCTGTATATTCCAGCGAGGTGAGGGCATAAGGGGGGGCTGAACGAAACTGATCCCCGGATAACACACCAAAAGGTGAGGTTTCGCCCCAGGTTGGAGCATAAACAGAGTTTGGCTGCCAGATAGGGCCTGGACCGCTCCATGGTGCGTATGAGCGATATTCTCCTGGTGCGGTTCCTTGGGGATACACTACAAAGGCGGGTGGAGCATCGCCTTGCCGTTTTTCAAGCATGGCCGCTGCCGCGTCAGCACCAATATGAATCCCTTCATCCTTCAGTTCCGTATCTTCTATTGTAGCTAAACATTCGGCCAATAGTGCGTCGGCACTGGGTTGTGAAGGTGGAAACAACGCTATCAAAACATCGTGAGCAGCCGTTGCCACAGCAGCGTCGGCTACGGCTGCAATAGTTTTCTTCGACACGAGTTTCCCGTCGTTCCAGCTGTTCTCCATCGCATAAGTTTCATATTTTGGAACGACATTATTCAAGGCATCGTGCACGGCAATTGAAACCATGGCATAAATTCTCGATTCAGGCGGTGGTGGCATCTTGTTATCTATGGCGATGCTCAGAGCTGTATTCCATTTTAATACCATCGTATTGTTGTACGATTTTATCATGCCGTTATTGGCACGTTTTAGCTCGCCATAATCTGACGCAGGTTCCATCGCATTTTGTTCGCAGGCATACATCGCTAACAGCACAATTAAAGTGCTAGCGATAAGTTTCAAATTTGTTTTCATAGCATTTAAGGCTTTGATATAATACAATTCATTTTATAGAGCCATACAGGCTTTGATGTAGCTCCCTTTCTTTTCAGATACTAAACTTCTTCGTAGTCTGTATTTGTAAGAAATGTGCGGTAGGTTACTGGCTTCGAACTCGTATTAGGTAGTTAGATGATTGTGGAAATTTTCGTTTCGGTCATCAGTTCGAGCGCTAATAAAGGAACTTATACATTCCTGTTTTCCGATGTAATATGTTAGTTCAATTGACTACATGACAATTGTGCTGTGTGTTTGATGTTGATGGCTATATCAGATGTAAGAGTTCGGATTAAACTCGGGCTGATTCTTTGCCGATGATGTGCCGTCGGTTTCTTGTCCTTGCAACGAGCGAGATTCGTTTTCAAAAGGCAGAACCGCCTTGTATGCCTGTTTGGCTAAAAGTATCAGTATCGAAGGATACTTCAGATTCGTAAAAATTCTCATAATTCAAGTTCATTCAATTGCTAGTGTATTATGCCGTACCTATTGTGATCAATAGTAGCCAGAGAATTTTCTGCAAGAATCAGAGAATATTCGTATCCGTTAGTAACTTGGTGCTTAGTATCTTCAATTACTGGAGAATTGAGAGAAGACTAAACATCTTTACGATCTTGATATCACTTTACGGTGAAAAATAAAATAAGATCCGAAAATCGTTAAAATAATGTGTTCGTTATTCGATAATTTTAATTGATGACAGATGGTGTAGGTTCAGGGAGGAATAACGAGAATGAAAGGATGAAAAAGGTAAGGCTAATATACCTAGGAGTTGCTTTTAGGTCAAAACCCGATTTCGCAGTAATGTATTTTCTAATACCAGCTTTTGTAACGCTCTTTTTGCGCTTTTACCTTAGATCGTATATCGTAGCACACATTACTTCCAGCAATACCTTATTATTTCACCTGGTTCTGTTAACGGAGATTACTTTAATCATAAGTTTATTGTTTTTGTTACCTGATCAACTATCAGAAGTCTATTTTTGCACCGACTTTTATTCACACATTATCAGGATAAATCATGATAGATTTACATACCCATACAACGATTTCTGATGGAACACTAACTCCAAAAGAGCTGATTCATCAGGCAAAAGAAACAGGACTTTCAGCAGTTGCAATAACGGATCATGACAGTATTGACGGACTTGGGGAAGCACAACGTGAAGCTGACATATTGGGTGTTACTTTTATTAAAGGCATTGAATTTAGTACTGCATTTGGTGAGAACCGCCTGATTCACATACTTGGTCTGGGTATTGATCCTCAATGTGAGGGGTTTGCGCGGATATATACAAACTACCGACAGGAGAGATCAGACAAGCTTTCTGTGGTTTTTGATAAACTGCGGTCCATGGGCGTTGCAATTGATCCTGAAGTTGTCAAGCCGTTTGTGTTAGGTGGATTTATGGATCGACAGGCTATCGCTAAATGTCTTGTTGCTCATGGGTATACGAAGAGCGTGAGAGATTCCTGGATAAATTATCTGGATAAGATTGATTATATAGAAGGGGAACTCATAAAACCGGAAGAAGCAATTAATGCTATTCATGCTGCCGGGGGAAAAGCCTTTCTAGCTCATTTTCACTTAAAGATTGGCTTAAAAGGTTATTCAGATGAAGAAGCATTTACATGTTTGAAAAAGCTGAAAATAATGGGTTTGGACGGCATGGAGTGTTATTATCCCTCTTTTTCAGAGGAAGACAAAAGCCGTTGCATTGCGTATATTAAAGATTTTAACTTTATAAAGTCAGGTGGGTCGGATTTTCACGGTGCTAACAGACCTCATGTTAAACTTGGAGTTGGTGAAGGAGATTTACATGTTGAGGATGGATTGCTGGAAAAAATCCTCACAAGAAAAGAAGCAATAAGCAGCAAGTAACAAAATTGGTATTGAAAGGGTGCAAAATCGGGTGCAAATAAAAAAAGCAGCCCGTTTGAGCTGCTATTTCTGTTGACCTGCCAGGGCTCGAACCTGGACTCTTCAGGACCAGAATCTGACGTGTTGCCAGTTACACCACAGGTCAATTT
>NZ_JBZQJF010000300.1:0-13167 GCF_059905295.1 Mangrovibacterium sp. | reverse complement strand
TTTTTTAAACTCCGGGATAATGGTCCCGTCAACGATCCGTCTGGCTTCTTCATCTTTCAGCTTTTCTTCCAGTCCGTAACCGGTCATTATCCGGATTTGACGGATTTGCTTCCCAAAAACGACCAAAATTCCGTTGTTCTTGCCTGCCTTCCCCACACCCCAGCTTTCGGCCAGCTCGTATGCGTAATCAAATAAACTTTCATAGGGTTTATAACTGGCTATAGTTACCACGGCTATTTCGTTGGTCGTAGCTTTCTCATGTGTCGCAATTAACGAGTCGAGACTAGCGATCTGACTCTCGGTGAAAATACCCTCGAAGTCGTTCACCCAACCGATATAATGAGGGAGCGTGGATGACTTTTTTGTTTGCGAATAGCCTTGCAGTGTGATTAGCACCAAGGGCAACAGAATCAAGATTTGTTTTAGCTTCATAGTCGTTCAGTTCGTTTGTAGCTCTTGCTCCTTCAGAGCAAAGACCTTTGTTTGGTTCGTATTCCCACGGCATTGCCGCGGGCTATTGCTATAAGGCCGTTGGCCTATTCAGTTCTCCGCGTTGGGTCTTATTGTCCCCTTCCATCTCGACCTTGAAGAAACCTCCATCTTTAAACAAAATGAGCCTTCAAGCATCCTGCACCAAAGGTGCAATAGCATCAGGGCAGGGCAACGCCCTGTTGTCCAAATACACAATAAACTTACCAAATCCTTCGCAGAACACATTCTGTTAATCATATATTCTAACGCGGAATTATCAACAAAAAGCTATTGTCATATAGCTAAAATGCTTGGTAAAGTCACCAACTTTGTCGGTAAAAACGACGACTTTGTCGGTTTGGCTGTCAACTTTGCTTTTTACCCTACCAACGTCTCTGGTAGCCTCATTTACCTTTCTGGTAGAGGTATTTACTTCTCTGGTAACCGTATTTACCTGTCTGGTAAGGTCATTTACCAATCTGGTAGCCTCATCTACCTCTCAAAGTTGGTTGAAAGAGCTTAAAGTATCTGTAAAAGAAGGAAAAATGAGAAATATAGCAGCGAATACCCCGAATTCAACTCAGACCACTTTGTTTTTGTCAGACTAAACGACGTAAATCCCCGTCACCATGCATAAAATGAAGACAACCGACATTTCCAACATGTGTTAAACAGCATCAAAACAACATAAGTACTGGCTTCCATTTTTAATTCAAGAGCCGTAATTTGTATCATAATATCAGACTTAGTAATAATTAAATGATAACGCGATGACTACAAACTTCAATTTTAGTTTTGGTACGCTAACACAACGAGGCGACCGAATTGACAATCTTTTACAGCGCGATGCAACTGAATTTTCCCAATTAGGTTATGATGATATTTTTCGCTCAGACCTGAAGAATAAAGTCGGAGAATTTCGACGTCTACCCTCTGACGATTATTGGTTAGGACAACAAATGCTGAAAACTGAAAGTAAAAAGAAATCATTGGAAAGCCTGATCGACCAGTTAATTAATCTTCGTTTTCGCGCCAAGCTGGCCTTAGGCGAGAAATCTGTTGAATATCGTTCCCTTCGCTTTGGAAAAGTACAAACGATGAAAGAACAAGACCTCATTATCCTTTCGTCGCATATTACAACAACTTGCCGTACAATGCTCGAGAAACTCTCTACCCGAAATATCACCGAAGCAATGCTTGACGAGATTGATGCCACCAGCTCTTTTTTAGACGATGCCATTGATGCACAACGTCAAATTATGTCGACTCGGGAAGCTAAATCGTTTGAACGCGAGGAAATGGCCAATGAAATTTACAGTTTGATCGCTGAAGCCTGCGAGGTTGGAAAAAAGATTTGGGATGGCACAAACGAGGCGTATTATAACGACTATGTGATTTACGGTTCGAAAGATGCCATCGATGAAGATGAAGAAGACATCATGGATGAAGCGGATAGCGGCAGTACTGAAGATGGTCAAATTGTGCCATAAGTCTAGTTGCGATCGTGATATTTATATCACAAGTAGGTTTAAAATGGCCCCGGAAACGGGGCTTTTTTTTAGGCCAGTAAAGCGCTTTAGTCCACCAGCATAACCCTCCCCTTTTTGTCCGGATTTTTCCCTTTTTAGTTTCAATTAAATTATATAGCTTCAACATCCTGAATTGAGCCAACAGGCTCATTCGCTGACGAAACGTCATTCTAACTAAAGGATAAATTAAAAACTATGAGAAAAATTATTTACCTCATTTTGGCAGTTAGCTGCTTAGTTTCAACAGCCATAGCACAGGAAACCCGGGATACCCCCATCCGCGAATTAACAAAGGATTTTGTCAACTACGATCAGGACAAGCTGAGTCACTATTTACCCATTGAGTCGTTCAATACCATTGCCGGGAAACAAGCAAAAAAAACGATTACGCTAACGAAGGAAAATATGGCCGAGGCACTGACAGAAGCAAAATCATACGACCACTGTGTGATCACGGTTGGCTCGCATACGCTGGTGGTGGTAAGCTCCTTCGATAAAATGATTGAATCGGGTGCATGGGGAACAAAAATGCCGTATGGCGTAGGATACATTTCGAAAGGGACCATGCAAAAACACGAAGATTACCTCAATAACATCATTGGTATTCCCGATGGACAAACGCGTACAATGTTTCTGTTTTAAGCATGGAAAAAGTTGAATAGCCGTCATCCCGAAACGAGTTCAGGATGACACTTCATATTTTAAGGAGCGGTTTAAACCTAACAAAATAATTCCAGCAGATCCTCCGACTCAACCGGACCAAAATAGTCGCTTAACTCGAGCTTGGCAAGAAGTTGACGAATACTTTCGGTTTCGTGCTTAACACCGTACAGCCGCTCTTCCAGCTCCTCAATAGGTTTCGAGGCAAAGAAATCGCCAAAGATTTTGGCTTTCTGAATCATTCCCTTTTTTACATCGAGGTGCAGCTCGATAAAACCTGCCGGCACCTTAATGGCCTTATTGAAATCGTAAGCCGGCGAAACCCCAAAGTTCCAGTCCCAGGTACTGTATTTTTCGGCTGCCAGCTGCTCAATACCGGCAATTTCGTTGTCACTCAAGAGGTGAATACGGGCCGCTTCCCCACCCGTTTGCAGCATCTGTTCAATCAGCCGGGCTTTAAACTGTTCCAGTGTCGTTCCTTCGGGCAGGTATTCAATCAGGTTGGTAACGCGTGCCCTGTTCGATTTCACAGCCTTATCGCGGAATTTCAGCGGGTTAATTTTCAACACCTCGCTCAGCACTGCCATTTCCGAATTCACCAGGATGGTTCCGTGTTGCACCATTTTCCCGTTTCGGGCCAGCTTGGCATTACCGCTAAACTTCTTGCCATCGACCAGCAAATCGTTGCGACCTTCAAGCCGCGCCGGCACATCCAGGCTGTTCAGCAAATCAACTACCGGACGGGTAAAGCGCGAAAAGTCGGAGAAATCATCCTGCCCGTGACGAGTGTGAAACGAGAAATTCAGGTTACCCAAATCGTGGTAAACCGCACCACCACCCGACAAACGACGTACCACCTTGATCTGGTTTTGGTTGACGTAGTCGAGGTTTATCTCGGCCAGTGTATTCTGAAAACGCCCCACAATAACCGAAGGAGCATTCACATACAGCAAGAAAATTTCCTCGTTGGGATAGCGGTTCAGCAAATATTCTTCGGATGCAATATTGAAATAAGCATTGTTTGAGGGCGAATCGATAATGAGCATAGTTGTATAATTTTAGGCAAAAATAAGAAGAATTCCTGCAAAAGCCTTTACAAAGACAATGCGGGACCAAAGCCGTTGAAGTACAACGATTATTGGGTTGAGATACCAACGAAAAAGCCGCCCGAAAATATCGAACGGCTTGGGGTAACATGCGTATATTGTAAGCTTATGCTAGTTTTACATTAACGGCATTTAGACCTTTTCTCCCTTCCTGAAGATCAAAAGTTACTTCATCGTTTTCACGAACATTATCTTTTAATCCGGTTGAGTGAACGAAATACTCTTTGGGTGAATCTGCGTCTTTAATGAAGCCAAATCCTTTTGTTTCATTGAAAAACTTTACTGTTCCTTTATTCATAATATAAAATTGAATTGTTTACGTCCTTTAGCAGACGTATTGTATTTAATGTAATTAATTCGAAAATAGGGATTTCAGCCAGTTAGTTATTTTACAACGACCGCTTTACTTTTATAATTCCTCAATTTGTCGTTCTAATTCTCGCTTTGTCAGTCCCAGCGATGTTGCAATCATCATGTAAAAGTCTGACTTTGACTCGTGTCTCCAAACCACATCAGCATTTGTAAGCTGTGGATATTTTGCTTTCAATTTTACGGCAACTGCGTTCCATTTATTCAAATCAAATTCTTTATCCATATTATTGTTTTAAGATTATATCAATTGGCCAACCTACTTTTGCATTAAATGAAGTTCGAATGAGCTCTAGGTCCAGATTGACAACATGAAGTGCTTAATTCCATTTTTAAGTTGAAAATATCTCAACAAGGCGGCAAAGATACGCAATATAAAATCATTAATACCGAAAGACCGTTAAATTATTTTATTACAGTATTTTCGGTACTTATACCCCGTTGTATTTCGACGACTAAGTACAGCGAAGCCGGATTCAATGCGTCCCTCGAATTACTCCGAAATCGGAACCTAATCCTCCGGAATATAAGCCCCGGAAACTTGTGGGAGAATTGCGGTCTAACCGATTATTCGTAATTTAGCGCTGTAGCCGAAATCAATTAAACGCCGCAAAACGCAACTGCATGTCTACCAACAAAGAACTGGAATTAGCCTGGAATTTTGTCAATTTCACCAACCGCAATATCTTCCTGACCGGGAAAGCCGGAACCGGTAAAACAACCTTCCTGAAAAGGCTGAAAACAATCGCCTATAAACGGGTTGTAGTTGTAGCGCCAACAGGTGTTGCAGCCATTAATGCGGGCGGGGTAACCATTCACTCGTTCTTCCAGTTGCCCTTTGGCCCCATTCTGCCCGAGCGCGAAGGAGCCGAAGAGCAAAAGGAGCTGAACAGTCACAAGTTTACCAAGCGCAAAATTGATATCATCCGTTCGCTCGACCTGCTCATCATCGACGAGATTAGTATGGTGCGGGCCGATTTACTGGATGGCATCGATCGGGTTTTGCGGAAATACAAGAACCGTTTTCAACCCTTTGGCGGTGTTCAACTCCTGATGATCGGTGACCTGCAGCAGCTGGCTCCGGTGGTTAAAAACGACGAGTGGAACCTGCTTCGGTCGCATTACAACAGCTTGTTCTTTTTCGGTAGTCAAGCCTTTCAGCAAGCGCAGGTTATCAGCATTGAGTTAAAGCAAATATTCAGGCAATCGGACGACTCATTTATTCAAATTCTGAATGAAATACGGGAGGATAAATTGACCCGCGAATCGCTCGAAATATTGAACAAGCGCTACCAACCTGATTTCAATCCGAAAAAGGAAGACGGCTATATTCATCTGACCACACACAACGCGTCGGCCGACCAGATTAACCTGCGAGAAATGGAGAAACTGGAAACAACCGAACACTCCTTCGATGCGGAAGTGAATGGTGTATTTCCGGAACATGCCTACCCCACAGCCAGCAAATTGAAACTGAAAGAAGGCGCGCAGGTGATGTTCATCAAAAATGACAGCTCGCCTGATAAGTTGTTCTACAACGGAAAGATTGGCACCATAGAATCGTTTGAAGAGGATTTCATCATGGTGCGTTGTCCCGGCGATTTGGCGGCCATTCCGGTAGATCGTTTGCTGTGGAATAACCTGAAGTACGAACTGAACGAGCGAACCAAAGAGCTGGAAGAAAAGATTGAAGGCTCCTTCCTGCAATACCCGCTGCGGCTGGCCTGGTCGATCACCATCCATAAAAGCCAGGGACTGACCTTTGAGCGGGCCATTATTGATGCACAGGCAGCCTTTGCCCACGGCCAAACCTACGTAGCCTTGAGCCGTTGTAAAAGTATGGAAGGCCTGGTGCTCAGCAGTCCGCTCTCGAACGAGGCGGTTATTTGCGACCGCGAAGTAAACGGCTTTAACAGCCGAATGGCCGATCAACAACCGGAACAACAGGATTTGGAACAATCGCGGAAGAATTACCAGCTGGCTCTACTCGAAGAGCTGTTCAACCTGAAACCCTTCGAATACCAGGCCAAACAAGGCCTGAAAATTCTGCAGGAGAATGCTGGCGCAGTCCTTGGAACACTTCAGGAAAAACTAGCTGCTATAGGCACTCAGTGTACACAGGAAATGATCCCGCTTTCCTATAAGTTTATGCGACAAGTACAACAGTTGGCAGCCAACGGCGACGATGTAGAACACAATGAGGAGCTGCAGGAACGCATTAGTAAGGCCAGCGCCTATTACTACGACAAGTTGAAAAAGGAGTGGCTGGAAACGCTCAAAGAAGCCAGCTTCGAGACCGACAACCACGGCGTAAAGAAAGATGTGAACAACCGCCTTCAAAAGATGAATGAAATACTGCATGTGAAGTTGGCTTGCTGGGATCTTTGTCAAAGCGGTCTGGATGTTGAGAAGTTCCTTCCCGTTCGTGCGAAGGCCTTGCTAACTGCACCACAACAAAAACAAGAGCCGAGTTCAAGAGGGCAAAATATTCCCACCCAACACCCGGCTTTATTCCGCAAACTGCAGGCATGGCGCAGCGAACTGGCTGAAGAAAGAGACATTCCGGCCTACATGATTTTAACGCAAAAAGCCTTGGTAGGCATCGTCAACGAACTACCCGGAAACAGCAAAGCACTACTCGGGATTAAGGGTATTGGTAAAAAAACGGTGAAGCAATACGGAGCAGCCATCTTAAAGCAATTGGCTGATTACGCCCGCGACAACCAACTTAAAATAGAAGTACAAACCCAACTGGAGCCTGAAATTGAAAAGCCCAAGCAGCCCTCACACGAGATCAGTTATCAACTTTTCCTCGAAGGATACAGCATTGGTCGCATTGCTACGGAACGCGATATGGCTGTAAGTACCATCGAGGGACATTTGGCACGCTATATCAAAAGTGGTGAGCTGGAACTCAACCGGCTGTTAGATCAAAAGAAGATCGACCAAATTGAAAACTACATGCAGGAGCATCCGGAAAGTAGCTTAACTGAAGCAAAAAATGCCTTGGGCGATGAATTTAGTTTTGGTGAACTTCGCATGGTTCAGGCCTGGTTAAAATCAGAATAGATCGAAATGAAAATTTGATACTTTGAGATTGGTTTCAGGAGTAGCCATTTGAGGGTAATTTCAGAGACACGAAAGACAATAGCCGCAGTTTATTCCATGAAAAAAGCCCCTATAAAATAGAGGCTTACAGTATTTATCTGAATCGATTTTTAAATCATATCCTGCTGTTGCTTATTGTTCGCATTATAGTCGAACAATTCATGTTCCTTAATGAATTCATAGACTTTCCCGGGAAGGAAATTGGCCAGGCGATCATCACCATTCCGAATTAGGTCGCGAACATGTTCTGAGGTTTGCTTAATCAAATCTTCCGACTGTATTTGGAGAATTAAGATCTTTTTAGTTTCATTTAAATACTTCCACAGCAGTTTGTTTGAACCACTAAAATGTTCTTCATCGGGATAAACAACATCACCGCTTTTAGTATCAATAAACGGGAACAAATACAGCTTCACATTCTCGTGAAACAACTTACCAACGGATTCGAGTAACCCGCCTCTTAAATCTTTATAGAGCGAACTGTCCAGGATCATATCGAAGGTTGGCATCCCCATAATGATCCGGAGTTTGATCATATTAAACTGTCCAAAATAGTTCACCAACTCAAAGTAACGACTAAAGTTGGAAACCATAACGCTCTGCCCTACCATGTTCAGTAAATCAACCCGTTGCAGAAAATCACTTTCATCCACCTTGCGGTCTTGAATCAGGTTGTTCAGCGAAATCTCACAAAAGGCGATGGTGTTATCGGGGCGATAATCTTCGTCACGTTTAAACACATCCAGACTTTCTTCCAGAAACTCTATAACCAGGTTATTCACCGGACGGAAATAACCACGCATCAGCAATACATTCTTCTTATAGAGCATATCGCCGGGTTGCTGCACATTACCATCCGGATCAAACATGATGGCCGGTGTCATATTATTTGAAACCAGCATCAGGTTCAGGATTCGGTTATCCACCCACTCTAAATCCGGTCCTTCAACAAATATATAGTCGATTTCAACCCGATCAGTTCCCAAATTATCCAAAAGGGCAAGCAGTATCCTCCGAGGATCTTCCCAGTCGAATAAAGCTCCGTTAATCAGGTTGATCCCCAGCGTACCCAAACTGTATTGCTGCAACAAAGTATCATTTTCGTGCAGTTTTACATGAATGAACATCTTATTCGGGTTGTGCCGGTCAGTACCTTCAATAGCAATTCCCAGCCAGCCATTCCCCTGGTTCGTTTTGGTATAATTCAGAGTTTCTACGGTGTTGGCAAAAGCAAAAAACTTCTGATCAATCTTTTCATCCAATATCTTCAGCAGTTCCTGGTATTCGTAATCGACCATCTTTTTCACCCGCTCTTCGGCGACATAGCGAGATGGCTTTCCCTGGTTGTAAAAATGGTCGCTAAAACTTTTATCGTATGCTGAAATGGTTTTGGCAACTGTTTGGGAGGCACCACCTGCCTGAAATAGGTGACGGGCCGTCTCCTGACCACCGCCAATCTCGGCAATTGAGCCGTAATAGTTAGAATCGATATTGATGTGTACTGATTTTTCCTTTGTACTTAACGTTTTCGACATGCGATCAATGGTTTTGTTGTTTCCATACTCGGTTTCCGAATCTCACTCCAATTGAAATTCACTCATTTTAACAGGCATAATAAAATTTTGTTCCTTCGAAACGCTATAAAATAAGCGACATTTTTACACTTTGGCCGATAATCGGCTTCTTTTCATAGCATTAGGATTACAACTGCTGTCTAAATTGTTAATACAGCAACTAACCGTCTCCGTAATAACAGTTCTTAACACAAATATTGTAAACCAACCAAAAGCTGAGCTGTTTTATGAGCTATATAAAAACTACAATACCATGAATTTATTGGAACAATTAAAAACGATGACGGTCGTGGTAGCTGATACCGGCGACTTTGAGTCAATGAAAGAGTTTAAACCAAGAGATGCCACCACCAACCCTTCCCTTATATTAGCTGCAACCGACAATCCGCAATATCAACCGCTGATTGATCAGGCGGTGGATTATGCCAAGGCCAAAGGCGGATCAAAAGAAGAACAACTGTCACTTTGTATGGATAAGCTGGCCGTGAATTTCGGTACTGAAATCCTGAAGATCGTTCCAAAGCGGGTGTCTACTGAAGTTGATGCACGCTTGTCCTTCGATACAGAAGCAACAGTTGCCAAAGCCCGTCAGTTAATTAAGCTGTATGAGGAGGTCGGAATTCCCAAAGAAAAGGTATTGATCAAGATTGCTTCTACCTGGGAAGGTATTAAAGCTGCTGAAATCGTCGAAAAGGAAGGCATTCACTGTAATTTGACTTTACTTTTCAGCAAAGCACAGGCCATAGCGTGTGCGGAGGCGAATGTGCAGCTGATTTCACCTTTTGTAGGGCGTATTTACGACTGGTACAAGAAAGACCGTGGTGTGGACGATATTCCGGCAACGGAAGATCCCGGTGTGGCCTCGGTTACCGAGATCTATAAATACTACAAGAAATACGGCTACCAAACCGAAGTGATGGGTGCCAGCTTCCGGAAAGCAGAAGAAATTATTGAGTTGGCTGGTAGTGACTTGCTGACGATAGCTCCAAAACTATTGAAAGAGCTTGCCGGGATGGAAGGGAAACTGGTGCAAAAGCTGAATGCGGATGATTTGGCCGATTATAACGAACCGAAGATCACGCTGGATGAAAAAACATTCCGCTGGATGATGAACGAAGATGCCATGGCGACGGAAAAACTGGCTGAAGGTATCCGTAAGTTTGCTGCCGACATCGTTAAACTGGAAAACAAGATCAAAGCAAAATTATAAGCGATTCCAACCGTTATAAAAGCGATTAAGCAGATTCTTTAGGGAGTCTGCTTTTTCTTTTTCCGTCCGGGGAAGATATTCAGGATCCAACTTTCGCGAATCGCCTGGGCTGTTTTCTCAATTTCATCGATTCCGTCATTCAGATTGACAATAGTTGAATCAATCTGAAGCTTAACGGTGCTATCACTTGATAAGGTTTGAACCAATCCGCCACCAGTGTTCAGGTTATCGGCAAACAGCTGAAGCATAACAAATAGATTGGCCGCCTCCTCGGCTACCGAATCGAAATTATCCAATAATTCAACTGCATTTGTTGTGATCAGGGTATCATTCAGCATCCGCCCCAGGTCGCCATCTCCATTGTTGGCCTTATCAATTAAAGCATTGGCACTTTTAGCTACGGCAATCAGCTCTTCACTGACCGCTTTTATCTGTGGTGTAATGGTATTCTGGTTCAGTAAAATTGCCAGGTCCCCATTCCCATGATTCACCTTCTCTGTGATTTCTGCCAGATTTTCCGAAACAATACGGGAATTTTCAATCACTTTCTTCGCATCCTGCAACAGGTCGTCGATCGTCAATGCCCGCATCGAGGTTAAAACATCATTTTCTTCAATTCGCCCCGAGCTAGCTGTTCCCGGATGTATAAGCAGCAATTTACTGCCCATAATCCCCTCCTGCCCAATCTCTACCTTCGAATCTTTCCGAATAAACTCCCGCACCTTTTTATCAATCGACAGAGTAACCAAAACCGTTGTATCAGTTACAATGCGTACCCCCGAAACCGTTCCGACATTCACTCCGGCATAACGGATTTTATTTCCCTCAATCAATCCGGCTGCATCGTGCAGGTAGCTGGTTACAGTAATCTTATCGGTAAATAAATTCTGCTTTGCCCCCAGGTAATAGATCGCCAGTACAAAGAGCAGCAGTCCGCTACTTACCAGTAATCCCAACTTGGTTGTTCGATGTTTCGAATTCGTCATGGTTCTGCGTTTTAATGAAAATACCCCCATATCTCAGGATCCCTGTTCTCAGATAGTTCAGCCCATGTTCCTTCGGCATAAAATGTTCCGTTAGCCATTATCCTCAGTTGGTTAGCCGTCATCTGAATACATTTCATATCATGTGAAATAATCAGGGACGAGGTATTGTATTTTTCCTGAACACTCAAAATCAACTCACTGATCTCACCCGAAGTAACCGGATCCAAGCCGGTAGTCGGCTCATCATACACAATAATCTCCGGTTTAAAGATCAATGTTCGGGCCACCGCGACCCGTTTTTTCATCCCTCCCGATAATTCGGCAGGCATCTTCTGAATAGCTTCCTTCAGCCCGACATTTTCCAAAGACTCTTCAACCAAACCCCGCAAGTCAGCCTTATTCATTTCCTCCCGTGTACGACGCACCTGAAACTCCAGATTTTCCTGTACATTCATGGAATCGTATAAAGCTCCTCCCTGAAAAATATAGCCGATTCGCTTTCTGACTTCATCCAGTTGAATGGCATCCATCGTAAGCATATTCTTTCCCAACACGTGGATCTCACCTTCATCCGGATCAATCAGCCGAACAATGCACTTTGCTAAAACCGATTTACCGACACCTGATTTGCCTAAAACAGCCATATTCATTCCCTTTTCGAGACTGAAACTAATATCGTTCAGTACCCGATTCGACTGAAAAGCTTTGACCAAATGTTTGACTTCAATAACCGGTTCCATCTGCATCAATTAAAGTCCGTAAATCAGATTTGAAAGCTGTACGGCAATCAAATCAATCAAAAAGATCGCCAGCGATGCACTCACCACCGCTGCATTAGCCGACATACCCACTGCTTCGGTTCCCTGGCCGGTTGTATAACCTTTATATGAGCCAATCAGACCGATAAAGAAACCAAAGAAGACCGTTTTGATGGTTGCCGGGATAATATCGTAAAAACGAAGCGAATCGAACGCTTGCGAGATAAACAAGACAAAAGACATGGGCTCGTACATCTTGATGGACAGATAAGACCCCAGTAAGCCGATAGCATCAGCAATGAACGCTAGTATCGGTACAAGCAGAGTGGTTGCAATAACCCGGGTTGCAACCACAAAATTCAAGGGTTTTGTACCTGAAACCTCCATGGCATCCAGCTGTTCGGTTACCTTCATGGCCCCTAATTCGGCCCCTATGCCGGAACTAATTTTGCCTGCACAAAGTAAGGCGGTAATCACCGGGCCAATCTCACGAATAAATGACACCGAAACCATTCCGGGTAATAAAGTGACCGCTCCAAAGTCCATCAAAACCGGGCGCGATTGCAGTGTAAGCACCATCCCCATAATAAAGGCCGTAATGACAACTAAAGGAAGCGTCTTAACACCAATGAAGTAACCTTGTTTAATCAGTTCGCGGTACTCAAAAGGAGCACTGAAAAACTGTTGCCCGACATTGCGGGTAAACAGCACCATATTACCGATTTCTACAAAGAAATGATTCAGCGATTCATTGGTATTTGGGTTTTCCATATTCTTCCCGTTTTAAGCCGACTGATTTAGTCTAAACATATTTACGGGAGAAAATAACTCTTCGTTCCAATGAATTCGGAAAGTAAAAAAGGAGGAAGTTGCTACTTTTCAAGCAAAACACTCATTAACAAGATCTAAGAATTGAATTCCTCACACCTAATTAATAAATTTTATGTAGCAGCGAAATTCGTTCTGAAAGGTCGATTACAAATGTGTTCCCGAGAAGTAAACCCACTTTCCATGTTCCCGTTTGAAAAGCGATTTTTCGTGAATTTGCTGCATTTTTCCTGCCTCCATATAGAGCGCCCGAAATTCGACAGAACCTGTGTTATCGGGGGCTTCGCCGGCTTGAACTCCTAAAATAACCAGCCCCATCCATTGGACCGATTTAGCCCAGGCTTCCATACTTTTTCGTTCTCTCACCGGACGGGTTTGGCTGTGATGACTACGCATCAGGTAAGCACCATCTGCTAAGGTGAAAGCAGTGTAACGCGATCTCATGAGCTCCAAAGCTGTTTCTGCATCCCTTTTTCCGGAGATAATAGGCAGACAACAGTCGTTTTTGTCTTTTTGTGAGCCACAAGGGCATAAATTAGTCATCGGATCAATGGATTTTCAGGTGATT